>DASTQY010000158.1:0-6679 GCA_035761525.1 Nitrospira sp.
CTCAAGGAGCAGCATGGCGCGGAGGCACTCAGCGGAACGGAGAGAGAACCTTCTAGGTCATCTCCGCAAGCCGTGATCAGACTGATTCAAGGTTTCATGCTTTTATACAGGTGGGTAACGGTCATATTTCGGAATAGCCTGATCCATGTGATCCCATGGCTGCGTGTCTGAGACAAAGAAGTCCATTTGTGGACGAAACCAACTCGGGTCGTCGAGGCTGCCCACGGTTACTCCGACAAAACCAGTGGCTCGTTCATCTGACTCTCCGCCGGTGAGCCGCGAGCCGCATTCAGGGCAGAAGCCACGCTTGTGTTTGCCGCCCGCCTCGCTCTGCGTGAAGTGGTAGCGCAATTGGCCTTTTGTCACATGAAAGGCTGATGCGGGCACAAGCACGCCCGCTACGAATCCGCCCCCGGTCACTCGCTGGCAATCGCGACAGTGGCACTTGAACATCATAATTGGATCAGCCGTGCATTCGTAACGAATAGCACCGCACACGCACCCTCCGGTAAAGGGAATCTTCATGGTCATACGTTATCCTCGTTTCAGTAGCCAAAACCAGCAACAAGGCCGAAGGCCCGGGCATCCCGGGTCGTGTGTTGATTTTCCTTGGGAGCAGAATCGGTGTCAGGAACTACATCGCGACGTGTGGCTGGCATCGCTGCCTCTGGATCGCACATCCCACGCCGTTCTGCCCAGACGCTCGAAACCTTCCTCAGAACCCCGGATAATTTATTTCTACGGAGATGCTTCTGCACCAGGCTCATCCGCCATTCTCAAGATCAGCGTCGTCTCTTCCTGGCATGCGCTCAGTCCGATGCTGCAGTTGATTCTCATCGTCTTTTTTGCCACGACATCGGAATTGAGCACCTGAGTCCAGCCTCCGATCTCGTAGCCGTTCTTATTCCAATTGAATGTCCTGAAGCGAGTGAAGTTGAAGGCCCCGCTCCATCCCCCACCTTTAGTCACGGTATGCGCGTCACCGCCTTGTACACCCTGTGTCGCAAGCAACTCCTTTAATTTTTCGGGCGTATTGCCGCTAGTACAATGGGTCTCTGCCACTTCCCCTGATTGCCCAGGCAGAATAACCAAGTTCACGGCAAATGGCTCAGGGTCCATGCTAATCGAGCCTCCGTTCACATGAAAGGTTGTCGTGCCGGTGCCCTGAATACGGATTTCGCACTGAGCCGGCTGAGTCATTGTGCGAGTCGCGTACTGCATCACGCCTTCCCCAACCCATTGGCCATCGTCCCTGTGCTGGAGGGGCACCGTCGCCTCGACATGGGCATCGAACCCATTCGAACTCATAAACATGCCGAATTGCGGATTCACTAGATTCAACGCCTCCTGAACGATGTGCGACTTGAATTCAAGAACATAAGAAGAGGGGGCTAACTCCCATTCACCGTCCTTGGCTTGCGCGATGCCCGCGCGGGAGACCGCAACTAGCCAGAAGCCGCTGTGCTTCACGCGCGTGGCCGGAGCCCGGTAGGTGAACGTCGCCGGAGTGTTGGGCTGCGACTCTTTCTCCCTAGGCGACACACGACCATTGCCCTCCCTTGGCCGCTCTTTCGCCTCGTTGAACTTTGCGGGAACGATCGCCCGTTCCTTTTTGGTCCGCAGCTCCGTCTTCACTGGGGTCGATTCGCTTGGGACAAACTTTTTTGTTTTGGTTGCCGGCGTGAAGGCGATCTCGACACAGGTGTTGGGCCTGTTCCATTCGGTTTGGGCATTGAAATACTCTTGACCAGAGAAATAGGCCATCAGGGCCGCGAGCGTTCCGAGGAGCTGCGCGTCTTTGGTCTGAGCCTCGCCTTCCGAGAAGCCGGAGACCGTGATGATCTTTAAATCCTGGGGTATCCCCATCCTGCGCTGATCGATACCGAATTCACCCTGGATCCCGAATGATTCGGAATAGTGCGACAGTTCCGTGCCGATATGTTGAAGCGTGAGTATGGCATCAAATTTCACCACCTTTTTCAACTGAGCATCATCGCCGACCTCCCCCTTGAGTGTGGCCCGGACTTTTCGGCGATAGAGCACCGACTGCGCTTCCGGCGTCGCCCGAAACATCATGAAGGACCAGTCAAATATCCCATCGACAATCCCTGCTGGATTTGGGCACCGCTTCGCCTTCGGAGCAATGATCATCTCATAATCTTCTCGAATGCCTTTCGTAGGCCGTTCCTCCTTGCCAATGCGCGTCATGGTATCGGTCGTCTTCCAGCCCACCCAGTCGGGAGGAGGATTTTCTCTACTCGAGTTCTTTTGCACCTCGTAGTCATCCGGAGGTGTGTCGGGGATCGTGGTCTGCGCCAAGAGGACCGGTAGGGTGGAGGTGGCGTGAGCCAGCACGAGGCGAGCTGGCTGAGAAAGGCCACTCTTCTTCTCTGGCCGCACCAAGATCGGACAATCCGCCGCGCCTGGGCCGAGCGAATGCTGGAAAGCCTCCGCCAATTGCTCATCCATTCGACGCGCAATGCCATCTGCATCTGGGGCGAGGGCCTTCTTCAGCGCCGCACCCTCATTGCCTGCAAAGAGCTGAGTGCTTCCAAGACCCTGTGCCACTTTCGACAAGGCCTCGCAAGGGTTGGTGACTCCTTTGAATAGTTGTAGCGAGTTCGGGTCGAACGGTACCTTCTTTCCCTCGCCCTTTACCTTTTGGCCGACTTCAAGCGAGTCGAGCTTGGACCGGAGCAATTCCAGTTCGGTCGGTTTGACAACCTTGGCCGGCGCGCTGGGTGGCGCGGCCGGTGCCGTATAGACTTTCTTAGGATCGTACTCGGGTGGATTCGAGGACGGCAGGTGTTTGTCCCCGCCCCCGCAACTGGCCGACACTAACGCCATGCAGAGTAGCAGGAACAAGGGGGCTGGCATTCGCGGTCTCCGGGTGAGGGACCACTCAACGGCTGGAATGGCCGCCATGCTAGCCGACGCCTTCGGCCACTTCAATACCCACCAAAGTGTCGTTGCTGCGTTCAGGGATACGAAGATGGAAGAGCGGTGTCGTCAGCCCGTTCCGCGGCGCGGGGCGGACCGGCTTGTTTCTCACCTGGCTGTTCTCTCGCCGCTCATCGCACCTCACAGCGCGATAGACTTCCACCCACGTTCGACTGTGTTCTTATCTTCCTTGTGCTGCGAATCCATCAAGGACGAGGTCGAGGACGAGGCAAAACATCATCACCGGTATCGGGTCTACTATAAGTCGCTTCCCGTTCAACCGAGGAATGGATACCGCTCCGCTAACAGGGATTAACCGCGGTCAAAGCGGTCAGGGAAGACTCGATATCGGACAAGATCTGCGTGCGGCTGGGGTCGGCGGAGAGATAGCCAATAAAGCTGTGGCCGCCCGAATAGGATGGAGAAACGAGGAGCGGAGTGATGCCCCAGTTCGTATTGGGTGGCAGCGTTCCCGGCCTGATGAGTCGAATCGCATTGATCAGCACGTCAGTGGTCGAAGTGCGGTAGAGCCCATTGCCTGGGACCGTCTGGGCCGGCGTCGCCACACCGACGATCTTTATTGCGCCGGGGGGCGGACTCGGCGGCTGATTGAACACGAGGTCGTAGGCGGCATTGGTATAGAGGTTGCCCTGGGAGTGAGGCACGATGAGCACGCGGCGGCAGGACGGAGATGCGATCTGCTCGCGATACGCCACGGCGTGGCGCTCGATGGTCGAGGCGTCGATCCGATTGAGATCGGTCATCGGACCCTCCAAGGCGTCGCGGATGAGTTCCCGCGTGAAGAGGCTCAGACCTTCCAGTTCCAGCCAAAACCTCGTTGGCGTGATGTCCAGTTGCTGCTGCGCCGCCTCAAAGAAATCGTTCACCTCGCCGCCGGTCGGATTATAGTTTAACGAAAATACATGGCAGTTCGCCTGTACGGCCGCCGACATGCTCGGCAGCCGGTTCAGGAATTCCAACTCGAGTTTGCCTGCGTTCAATCGCGCCTCGTCGAGTGTCGTCGTGATGCCATTGACGAAGAACACCGTCGTTCTCGGTGCCATCACATTTTGGCAGGCCGGTTGAGGCGCGATCTGGGCATGCGCCCAATCCACCGACGACGCCACCGCGACTACCCATGCCACAGTCAAAGCGAGCCGCATTCCTATCCGAGTCATAGACAAGCGCCCCTCCATTGATCGGCCGGCAGTAGCGGAACATTCCCAGCCCTGACGTGATTATCCGCCTGAAGATACGCGAGCGAACGGGCCGTCGAATTAAGCACGCGGGCGCGCAGTTCGACGAAGATGAGATGAAAATCGACAGGCCGGCGTGCCATCAGGCACTCCAATGCGCGAAAGCGCTCGGCCGCATGCGCCACTGAGGGTGCAGGCTCGCTCGCATCGATCATGGTCACCTGCGCCGCCCGGGCAAATTGTCGGAGCGCCCGGTTCGTGTCGCCTTGCGCCGAAACGGGATACGTCGCGTCGATATACACTTCGATGTCGTCACGAACACCATCTCCGTTGGCATCGATGCCGGCGACGGTCTCTTGGGCAGCCGGCGGAGGAATGTCGGACGAGTCGCCAGAGCAGGATGTGAGTCCAACGGCAAGCCATACTACGACCACCAAAACAATCATTGCGCCTCCACCCCCGCCGCTGTCGTTCAACCATAATAAGCGTTTCGCCGTAGCATTATATCGTATGGCGCCACCGGCGGCCTTTCGGAGGCTCGCTGACGGAGTTGCCACTAGCCATATCTTCGTGGGGACGTTCGAATTGCACGACACGTGTGGGCCGGCTCATCGCACCTCACACGGCGATGGAACCCGCTCACGTGGAAACGTAGAATGTTGGTTATTCGACCGAAGTCGATCCAGACGATTCCGGAATCACTTCGCGGCGCGTGGCGTCCGGTTCCAAGACTGCTTGTAGAATCTCCTACTTCAAGCTAACCTTGTCACCCTGGGGACACACCGCATGAAGGAGAAGAAACACATTCCCACGAGTGATGAGCTGTTCGCATGGAAGAGTCCGTTTGCTGCGCTGAAGGATGTGACACTGCCGTCGACACGAACCCAACCACCTGCTCGCGATCTCGCTGATAAGACACCAGCCGCACCAAAAAGTAATCGTGGTCGAGTGGATATCATTCGGTCGACCGCGCACCGGGGTGGGAAGACAGTGACAGTTGTCACGGGATTTGTCGGCATCGGTCAACCAGAAAAAGAGCGGCTGGCGAAAGCAATGCAAAAGGCTTGTGGTGCCGGGGGCACCGTGAAGGAGGGACGGATTGAAATTCAAGGCGATCACCGTGACACTGTCGCACGCATCTTGACCAACGCAGGATTCCGTCCCGTCTTCGCCGGTGGGTGAGCCACTCTCCCCTACCCTCTCCCGAGACAGAAAGGGGGGACGTCGAAAAACATGCGCCTATAAGGAACCATTTCGCGGCGTGTGGCGGGCCAGGTAATCGGCTGGTCTCCGTTAAACGTCTCCAGTCCGTGCACTAGGGGGGAGCAACCCACTGATTATTCATCAGTGGGCAACTTTCAGAGGTGACGAGCTGCCCACTCAAGCGCGATCAAAACCGTTTTTCTTCCAGATCGTATACGTCGAACCAGACGTACACCGGACGATGATTTGGAACGAATTTGGGAATGTACTCTTCTAAGTACTGTTGGGCATGGAGACTCATTTCACCGAGTCTCATGTCGCGCATGCGATTGTTCCATTTTAGGACTTCGTCGGAGTCTGCGATCTTGGAGTGCTCGCCGACCCATCGGGCGAGTTCTTCGTCTGTCGCGCCCGTCGCCACCACGTCCTTGAACTGATCGGGCGCTATACCCGTGAACGCGAACCACTCACTCGCCAATGAACAAGGCCAATAGTTGTACTCACCGTTCATGCCCAACAGGAACGCCCGGCACTTATCTGCGCAGCGAGCCGCGATCACGTACCCTCCCAACTTTTCCCTTGGACTGCGTGGGTAACCTTCCCGAAGATCCTTAGCCAGCCGCTTCACCTTCTCAAGATCGGTCTTCATGCTCGCCTCCTCAACTGAGCGGATAGTTTGCTTCCGCCAAGCTTGCTCCTTTCTGGTTCAAACTTTCAATCAGGGAGGAAAAATGACCTTCTGCTTCTTCAGAAAAATGTACCCTTTGACGCCATCACGCGACGCGTGGCGGGAAGGCGAGGATCAAGCCGGCCAGCCGCACCACTCATCGCACCTCACACCGCAACAGACCCGGCACTCAAGCAGCGCCCCAGGTATCAGTGGACACCCGTGAGCAGGGTCAATAGTCGTGGGCTGCGCAGTGCGAGTCCACCCCACAGAAATACCGCTACATACACTCCGAACAACACGTGAGTAGCTAGCGGGCTGCCCACGCGTACATGTGTTGCGACAGCACCGCCGAGGAAGGCAGTAAGGTAGATAGCTCCGAGAAGCGAGGTGCGTGGCATCGCATAGAGCACCACGCCGATCAACAGAAGCACGCCCAAAGGAAACACGGCATTCTCCTGGTATCCCAACTTCACAGTCCCTTCGACGACTGGCCCAACTCTCAGGAGCTTTCCGATAGCGTCAACGAACAAGAACAGGACCGCCAGCGTACTCAGTACTCGTCCAAACCAAAGTTGAAGTGCTGAAATCGGTTCCATAAGGCACCTCCGAATGAGTTAGCAAGGAGAAAACCTGCGTACCTGTACACGCCATATTGAGTGTAGTAAACTAC
>DASTQY010000159.1:0-2912 GCA_035761525.1 Nitrospira sp.
CTATACCACCGGAACGACGCTGAACGAGTGCGCCAAGACGCTGCTGGCGGCCGGGGCCCTCTCAGTCTCGGAGCTCACGCTCGCCAGGACACTTGACTCGAGCCTTGTACCAGACCGTATTTGGGCCGACCACGCTGACCGCTCGTTGACAGGATTCGGACTTTGACAGGATGCCGATTTACGAATATCGCTGTGCCGAGTGCCACAAGCAGAGCAGTTTTCTCGTCCTGAGCCCCTCCACTGAAAGCTCGCTCCGCTGCTCCCATTGTCAGAGTCTCAGACTCGAACGGCTCTTGTCGCGCTTCGCGTCGCCGAAATCGGAAGAGGCGCGGATGGAATCCTTAGCCGACGACAGCGCACTGGCCGGTCTTGATGAGAACGATCCCGGGAACATGGAACGTCTGATGAAGAGGATGGGCAATGAGATGGGAACAGAAGTCGGGGATGATCTGGAAGCCTTGGAAAATTCTGACGAAAGCGTCGGCAATCCGGACGGGTTTGACAGTCTATGACCGGCATTGTCATACAAATTCCTTGACAGATGTCGTTGATTTAATTACCCTGGCCCCAATTGGAGTGATAGGTATTATGGTGCCGGCGAGCCGATGGCGGATGTTCAATGACCAAAGCGCCCAAGAGCGAGCTCATGACCGCGGAAGAGACCTGCCGCTATCTCAAAATCACTTCCAGAACGCTGTACCGCTATCTTCACAGTCATCAAATTCCCGCTTTCAAACTTGGGAAAGAATGGCGATTCGTCCGTTCAGATTTAGAACAGTGGATTCGAGACCGGACTCGGAGACCCGTCTCCTCGTGAAGGAGCGCATTCGCTGATGTTTGCGGGAGAGTACCTCTGCAAAGTCGACGAGAAAGGACGGTTCATCGTCCCATCCCCCATTCGTGAGCAAGTCGACTCGGAAGGGCAGGCAGTGGTATTCCTCAAAGGCCCGGAAGAGTCCATCCTGATCTATTCGATGAAGGAATGGGAGAAGGTGCTCGAGCGGACGAAAACCACCCTCGATGAAGAGCAGAGCCGGCTGTTCATGCACTTCGTCGTCTCCGAAGCAGGCACGTCCGAGCTCGACAAGGCCGGGCGAATCCTTATTCCAGGGAAGTTGCGAAAGCTGGTGCCGCTGGACGATGATCAAGAAATCATCCTCGTCGGACTCTACCATCGCCTGGAAATTTGGAATCCCAGCGAGTGGCGCCGCTATATCGCTCGATCCGAAGATCGCTATGAACAAAACATGGCGAAAATCCTGAATCTCCTCTAGGCACGCGTTGAACCATCCTACGACTTCCCGACCTAGGCCGCTTCGAGACAGAGCGTGAACTGATGCCCGGCTATCGGCGCCCTATCCGAGTTCCGGCTTCCAGCCTTCCGCCCACTTTGATCTCTTTTCGCACCTCGAGGAGCATTCGGCGTCCAGCGCAACCGCAGGCTGCCCTGAATCATCTGAATGCTGACGCCCTCTCGTCTCTTCACGAAGAGCAACGGTCCATCGCGCTCACGCTTCCCGTTCCTCCCAGCATCAACCATCAATACGCCACGGTGAACGGGCGCCGTCTGCTCTCATCGACCGGCCGCTCGTATAAGGCACAGGTCGGGCAACTCGTCTGGGTACGACTCGCAGCATCTCCTCATAGGACCGTTCTCTTGTCTCAACTCCAATCCTGTGCGCTCGCCTTATCCATCCGCTTTTATTTTACGTCGGCCTTGAGACGTGATGTGGATGGCGGGCTGAAAATAGCACAGGATGCCATCTGCGAAGGTCTGGGGTTAAACGACAATCGGATTATTGAAACGCATCTCTACAAACACGTCGACCGGAGAAATCCGCGCATCGAAGTGGTGCTGTCCGCCACTTCGCTGGCTTGACCGTACGGTTTATTCGTATCGGAGCGCTTCAATAGGGTTGAGTCGAGACGCCTTGTTGGCGGGATAGAGGCCGAAAAACAGTCCAACGGCGAGGGAAAATAGGAAGGCCAACAGGATCACGTCTGTCGAAATGACGGTGGGCCACCCAGCCACTACGGTCGTCAGTTTCGCTCCCACGACGCCGAGCACGACACCCACTGCTCCTCCCAAGAGACTCAAGGTCATCGCCTCAATCAGGAATTGCATCACGATGTGACGGCGCTTGGCGCCGACCGCCATCCGGACACCGATCTCTCGTGTCCGTTCAGTCACAGACACTAGCAGAATGTTCATGATGCCGATCCCCCCCACCAGCAAGGATACGGAAGCCACCGAAAACAGCAACAGGGTGAGCGTGTAGCTCGTTCCCTCCTGGACTTTTCCAATGTCGACCTGCGTTTTCACCGTAAAATCGTCGGCCTGCTCGGCCTGAAGCCGATGACGTCCACGCAACACCTCGCGAATTCGCTCGACGGCTTCCGGGAGATCCTCTGGCCGATCGGTTGACGCGAACAAGGCTGCGACCGAGCCCAAGAACATCGTGCCGAAGACTTTGCGCTCCGCCGTCGTAAATGGAATAAAGATGACGTCATCCTGATCGGATCCCTGCGCCGACTGGCCCTTGGGCGAAAGAACACCAATGACGCGGAACGGGACATTCCTGATTCGAATCACTGCACCGACCGGTTCTTCGCCTTCATCGAACAGGTTGTCCACGATGGTTTGACCGATCAACGCCACGCGGGCGGCACTGTCGAGATCCGCCTGGGTGAAAGGCCCCCCGCTCGAAAACGCCCAATCCCGAATGGTGAGATAGCTCGGCGAAACGCCGTTAATCGGACCATTCCAGTTCCGATTCCCGTTGACCATCTGCATGACCTCTCGCCTTGCCCATCCCGTCTCCGACAGCAACGGAATCTTTTTCTTGAGATCTAACGCATCCGAGACCGTGAGGGTCACGGCGCCGCCTTGGCCGCCGCGCACCCCGCTCACC
>DASTQY010000160.1:0-4539 GCA_035761525.1 Nitrospira sp.
GTTTGTCGTGGTGATGGGGACGCTGTGGTCACTGATCATCGCGACAGACAACGGTGTACGGACCATTCCTCCGATCTTCCGCCGGGCGGCCCGCACCATGGGTTCGACCGGCTTGCACACGTGGACCCATGTGATCCTTCCGGCAGCCCTTCCATTTTTGATCAGCGGGATGAAACAAGGCTGGGCGTTTGCCTGGCGTTCGCTGATGGCGGCGGAAATCTACGTAACCATTCTGAGCGGCTTCGGTCTCGGTCAACTTCTCCACTATGGCCGGGAATTGCATGCCATGGACCAGGTCATCGGCGTCATTATCGTCATCGTGCTGATCGGCCTCGCGGTTGACAAGTCACTGTTCGCCCCCACCGAACGATTCATGTACCGGCGATGGGGGACCGAACGCGCGTAACGGACGCGTGCTTCCTCTCACTGGCACCCGCATGGTGCCTATGGTACCGTAGCGCCATGAACCGCTCTCTGACGGGGTGGTTTCGCCACCTTTCGATCAGTCAAAAACTTCTCATCTCGTTCGGATTGATCCTGAGCCTCCTGGCATTAAGCCTCACGGCGCTGCTCTTTTATTTAGCCCGTATCAATAGTTATGTGGACCGGCACAAACGGATTACGGTTCCCGCCATCGTCACCGCCGCGAACATGCGACGGGATGCCTACGATGTGAAGCTGGCTTTACACTCGCCTAGCCGTACCGAGATCGCCGGCCGGCTTGCACAACATGCTTCCCAGCTCACAAGCGCACTCAACCTGTATAAAGGCACGCACGCCGCCCGTACCCACCCCATTTTGTATGGCATGCTTGCGGAGCATCGCCGCCTCGATCTGGCGGAACAGGAAGATCGGGCGATCGAAGACATTGCCCAGTCCCTTGCAACATTGACCACAAATCTGCACCACCTTGACAGATCGGAAGCCGACGGCCTGATCACGCGTGTCACAGATGGTCTCGATCAACTGATGGACGCTCACACGCAGATTGATGTGGAGATGAAGCATGAAGGCGATCGGCTGGTCGGCCGCGCCCGCTTGATTGCCCTCTCGCTGGCTCTCTTACTCGGCCTTGTCATCGCCATCACCTACGTGCTCGCGGCAAGGCACGTCGTCCGGCCTCTGATGACGCTCGCCGCCACCGCCGACCGGGTGGCTCATCACGATTTCTCGGCCCGATTTCCCGCATGGCCGAGCCGCGACGAAGTCGGTACCCTCGCCGCCTCCCTCACGACGATGCTGGCCAGTCTACGGGAACACAGCACATCGCTCCTGCGCAAAACGAAAGAATTGGAGGCCTTCACCTATTCGATCGCCCATGATCTAAAGGGACCATTGCGTGAAATTGAAGGGTTTTCTTCATTGCTCGAAAAGCACTTTGCCGAAGGCGGCGATCAGCAAGTGAGGCACCATATCAAGGTCATCAGACACTCAGCGCTCCGCCTTACGCACATGATCGACGCCCTCCTCAAGTATTCGCGTTTAGAACAACAGGAATTGCCGAAGCAACAGTTTAACGTTCGCGACATGATCACGAACCTGCTGAACGACCGAGTAGGTTTCACACAGAACCCGAAACCAAAGATCGAACTCGACCTCCAGCTGGACGACGTGTATGGGGAGCCGGTCAGCATCCGCCAAGCGCTCGCGAACCTGCTGGATAACGCCATCAAGTTCTCACGTCTCCGGGCTGCTCCGGAAATACGAATCAGCGGCAGCAGGACCGAGAACGAGTATGTCTTGTCTGTACAAGATAACGGCATCGGCTTCGACATGGCTCAGACGGATAAGATCTTCGGATTGTTCGAACGTTTGCACGGTCCAGAAGACTATGAGGGAACCGGAGTCGGTTTGGCGATCGTTCGACTCGTCATGGACAAACATGGAGGCCGGGTGGCGGTGGAATCTGCGCCCGGCAAAGGAAGCACCTTTACGCTCACGATTCCCATTAATCACGCTGATTCCGGAAGGTCGTAGGCCCCAAGATAGCGGTTGAGTCTACTACATCCCGACGGAGACACGCCGCGAGCATGCGCGCGCTGATTATCGACGACGAAGAATATGTCCGGTTGGTCTTGGGGCAGACGCTTCGGGAGGAAGGATGTGATGTCGTCGTCGCCACGCACGGTGAGGCGGGGATCCAGTTGCTTCAATCTCAACCCTTTGACTGTGTGATTACCGATCTACGGATGCCGGGTGTTGACGGACTGGCCGTCTTGAAGTGGGTCGCAGATCGCCAACCCGAGGTCGACGTGGTGTTGTTGACAGGTCACGGAGACGTGAAAGATGCCGTTGAGGCGATGAAGCACGGCGCATGGGATTTTCTCATCAAGGACACGCCGTTCGACGGCACTGCCGTCAAAGCGGTGCTGGCCAAACTGAGAACCGTACGAGCGTTACGGCAGGAAAACCTCGCGGCGCGCCGCGGCGGATATACACGGGACGTCATCATTGAAGGATCGAGCCCGGCGTGGAAGAAGCTGAGAGCTCAGATTGTACAAGCCGCATCATCGAAAGCTCCGGTCCTCATCCAGGGAGAAACCGGCTCCGGCAAGGAAGTGGTGGCCCGGCTCCTTCATGATCTGAGCAACAGAGCGAGGGGGCCTTTTCTTGCCATCAACTGCGGAGCCATGAACCGTGAACTGCTCGAGAGCGAACTGTTCGGTCATGAAAAGGGAGCGTTCACCGGCGCAGTCGGCACAAAGACCGGCCTGGTCACGACGGCGGAAGGAGGCACCCTCTTTCTTGATGAATTGGGAGAGATGCCAACCCAGATGCAGGTCAGTCTTCTCCGGTTTCTGGATCGAGGCGAATATCGACCGGTCGGCAGCACCCGGACCCTGCAAGCAGACGTCCGTCTTGTGGGAGCGACCAACCAGGACATCAATGTCCTCGTGACCGAACGCCGCTTTCGAGACGATCTGCTGTATCGTATCAATGCGGTGACCCTGCATGTTCCTGCGCTTCGTGAACGTCAGGACGATGTGATCATGCTGGCAGATCATTTCCTGCAGAGCGTCCGCGCGGCGGGACTGTCTCCTCGACTGCTCTCCCCTAGTGCAAAAGCCGCACTCTCAACATATCCTTGGCCGGGCAATGTCCGGGAATTGCACAATGTCATTGAGCGGTTGGTCATGTCCGGGGAGGGCACGGACGCGATTTCTGGAGACGAAGTCCTAGCCGTCTTGCCAAAATCACAACCAGGCTTGCAGCTTCAACAACTTTCACAATGCTCACTGGAAGACGTGGAACGCGTGCACATTCTCCGGGTTTTGGAAGTGAGCGGGGGCAACAAAACGCATGCCGCAAAAATATTGGACATTGACTACAAAACGCTTCTTGCGAAACTAAAAAAGTACGGTCTATGATTCGCGGTTCGTCTCAGTCAGATTGATTAGCGGGAAATTCACTTTCATCAAGGAGGATAGCCATGCCCCGTCCGAGCCGTCTCAGTTTCCTCATAGGCTGTTCGATCATGATACCTGCCCTGGCGCTCTCAGCCGACAAGCCGCCCCAAAAAGGATCGACGGTCAAAGAAGTCAAAACGATGTCCGAAAAGGACCAGACTGCGCTAGCTTTGAGTGCCGCACCGGCGCACATTTCCAAGGACGCCAGCGTGATGATCTACGGCACGGACGGCAAACTCACAGAAGTGAGAAAGGGCACGAATGGATTTACATGTATCCCCACTGTCATGAACCTTCCCGTTCCCGATCCAATTTGCATGGATGGAGCCAGCAACCAATGGATGACTGACATCATGAACAACGCTCCTAAACCGACTAATACCGTCCCGGGAATTGCCTATATGGCACGGGGAGGCTCGCACTTGGAAAAAGGCGGCAAGGTGGTGATGTCCGGTGATGGCGCCAAAGTGGTGAAGGAACCACCGCATTGGATGATCATGTGGCCGTTTGATGCGTCAGCCTCGAAGCTGCCGACCGCGCCAAATCCGTCCGGAGTTTACGTCATGTTTGAGGATAGTCCCTACGCGCACATCATGGTGTATCAGGATCCGAACAAAATGAAGTAGTCGGTGCTGTGCAAGCGTGATCCCGACGCCATGGCCGAACACCGCTGTTCATGCTGTCGAATTGCGTCGGAGGCTTCGGATGAATGTTCGCCGAACCGAGGAGCGTGCGGAAGACATTGCCAGAGTGCTCGACAGTGCACTGTCCATTCCTGGGTGGCGCGGGAAAGTAGGAGTCGACCCGCTCCTCGGCCTGGTTCCGGTCGTCGGCGATGTCCTTGTTACGGTGAGTGGCGCCGCCATTCTCGTCATGGCACGACAGCTCCACGTGCCGTGGAACATGCAGCTCCGGATGGCCTACAACTTATTGAAGAACGGCGTGATCGGAGCAGTGCCGTTTATTGGAGATGTGTATTCATTTTTCTTCAAGAGCCATCAGCTCAACGCCGCGTTATTGGTTCGTTCCGTGAAGCGAGGTGAGGATGGCCAGTGCCAGCTGACGACCACAGCCTTGTCGATTCGGGATATGACGGCATTGGCCCTCCTCATTGCGCCGACGGTGCTTCTTG
>DASTQY010000161.1:0-2083 GCA_035761525.1 Nitrospira sp.
TCCCGCCGCCGAGAAGAGCTGTTGCTCAACATGGGCCCTCAGCATCCCAGCACGCATGGAGTCCTGCGGGTCGTGCTCGAATTGGATGGAGAGCGAATCGTCAAAGCGACCCCGGACCTGGGCTACCTGCACCGTGGTGTCGAGAAACTCTGCGAAGGACTCGCCTATATGCAGGTCATCCCCCACACAGACCGCCTCGACTATGTATGCGCCATGGCGAACAACTATGCCTATGTACGCGCAGTGGAGAAACTGCTCGGCATTTCGATACCGGAACGGGCGGAATACATCCGGACAATTGTGGCGGAAATGCAGCGGATCGTCGGCCATCTGTTTTGGCTAGGAACACAGGCACTGGATATCGGCGCCATGACGGTGTTTTTCTGGACGTTTCGAGAACGCGAAGCCTTGTTGGACATGTTTGAAAAGCTCTGCGGCGCCCGGCTGACGTTGAACTACTACCGAATAGGCGGCGTCGACAGCGACTTCACTCCTGATCTGGTCCTGCGGTTGAAGTCCTTCCTCGATGCCTTTCCTGAGAAAGTCAAGGAGTACGATTCCCTGATTGCCTCGAACCGGATCTGGCTCGGCCGTACGAAACACGTGGCCGTGATCTCCGCCGACGATGCCATCAATTTCGGCTGCACGGGGCCGGTGCTGCGCGGATCCGGCGTGGCCTACGACGTTCGAAAAGAAGAACCGTACGGCGTCTACGACAAGGTGGATTGGGAAGTTCCGATCGGTAAGAACGGAGATACCTACGACCGATATTGGGTTCGCATGGAGGAGATGCGACAGAGCGCGAGAATCATCAGACAATGTCTTGATCAGCTCCCGCAAGGTCCAATAGTCGCCGATGCGCCGCAATATATTCCGCCTCCCAAGCAGCTCGTGATGCGGGACATGGAAAGCCTGATTCACCATTTCATCATCTTTACTCAAGGCTTCAAACCGCCGAAAGCAGAAACGTACTGTGCGTCGGAGTCTCCAAAAGGCGAGCTGGGTTTCTTCATCGTGAGCGACGGCAGTGCCCGGCCCTATCGTTTGAAGATCCGCGCTCCGTCCTTCGTCCACATGGGTGCCTTTGACCATATGGCCCGAGGCTATCTCATCTCCGACATCATTACGATTTTCGGAACATATGACATCGTGATGGGAGAGTGTGATCGGTGATGCTCAGGGAGCCAGGTGTCCGCAGTGCTCGCGAAAGACGGCACACCAGAAAGACGTGCGGAAGGGCTGTTGATCTCCTTTGCTCGCCGAACGCGGCACACAGGATCAATCGTATTTGAAAATAGAGGGCGGTGCTGGTCCGGGCGCGCAGTAGAAGATTGATCAGCCCTCGCCCCAATGAAAGCAAGCGATCTTGTAGACCAGTTTCTACAACACATTGGTTCCAGCCTCACCGATTTAGGATGGGCACATGTTAAGAGACAGGTACCAAGAGGAAATTAACGAAATTCTCAGCCGATACCCGGTCAAGCGATCCGCGTTAATCCCCTTGCTCTACCTGGCGCAGCGTGAGAACGGCTACATCACCGAAGCATCGATGACGGAAATCGCCTCCCTGCTGAAGTTGACGCCCCCGCAAGTCTATGAGACGGCGACGTTCTACACCATGCTGAATCTGAAACAGGTGGGCAAGTTTCATATCCAGGTCTGTAAATCACTCATGTGTGCGCTCGTCGGCTCTGATGCCGTCGTTGCCTGGATTAAAAGCAAGCTTGGAATCGGTCCGGGCGAAACCACATCCGACGGCGCGTTCACATTGACACTCGTCGAATGTCTGGCCGCCTGCGGAACCGGACCGATGATGCAGATCAATGACGACTATTATGAACGCCTGACCGAAGACAAGTTCGACCGGATCTTGGCGGACCTCAAAGCCACTGGCTCGTCCGCTCTGAAGAGCGGCCCCTTTATGTGGCCCGACCCTCTTGTGATGAAAAGCGAACGGCCGGTACGCTGAAGTTATGGCACAGCACGAACCTATCCTCCTCAAAAATATGAGTCAGCCCGGGTATACCGGCTCGTTGGCCGACTATGAACAGACGGGGGGCTACCAGGCGATCAAAAAGGTCAT
>DASTQY010000162.1:0-5831 GCA_035761525.1 Nitrospira sp.
AGACCGATTGCCGGAGTGGGATAACACAGTGCACAGAAGCTGTCAATGCACACTCGTCATTGCCCTCCCAAGGGACCGTTGGGTAAGATGACGCGACTTTTACCACCAGCACATGAACCATGTCTCGGCGGTTGAAGCTGGGAACGTTCTACTCAATCGTGACGCGAAGGCGGATCCTAGCGCACGAGTATGGTCACGTAAGATGAGCGGACTGGTCGCGAAAGGATGGCGTGAGCGTACACCTCCACTTTGACTGTTTTTCCGGAATCAGCGGGGATATGACCTTGGGTGCGCTTGTGGATGCGGGTGCACCATTCGGCGAGTTGGTCAAGAGGCTCAAACGACTCGGCGTGCCGGGCTTTACACTCCGTAAAAGACGAGTGCAGCGTGGCGCCATTTCTGCGACGAAAGTAGACGTCGTCATCACGTCCGGTCTTCCGCGACCCTGGCCCCTGAGCCGTATCCGGAAGACACTTTCCGACAGCCGGCTCTCTTCGAAAATCCAGCAGCAAAGCCGAGCGGTATTCGAGCGGCTAGCCGACGCGGAGGCCAAGGCCCATCGCGTCGCAAGAGACCACGTGCATTTCCATGAAGTCGGATTGGTGGATTCGTTCGTCGATATCGTGGGAGGGCTCATCTGTTGCGACCTGCTAGGTGTGGTTCGTGTCACGGCCTCTGCGGTCAATGTCGGAGCCGGCACACTGCAATCGGCACACGGCCTCCTGCCCGCTCCAGGCCCCGCTGTGGCGATACTCGCGAAAGGGGTGCCCATATACAGTGCCGGACCAGCACGGGAATTGACCACACCGACCGGCCTTGCCTTGTTACGAACTCTCACGGAGGACTTCGGGCCGATGCCTCCGATGAAACCGGTCGCCGTGGGTTATGGCGCAGGGGATGCCAACCCCGAAGGCTGGCCGAATGTGCTTCGGGTGTTTCTGTCGCGAGACGCCGCTACTGGTGGACGGGGTCGCGACACCGTGGTGCAGATCGAAACGAACCTGGACGATGTCAATCCTCAAACCTATGAACACATCATGGAGCGTCTCTTCGGGGCTGGCGCCCTTGATGTGGCGTTGATTCCTGCCATTATGAAGCGTGGGCGCCCCGCGATCGTGCTGACCTGCCTTGCCTCCTTCACCGCGGTCGATTCTCTGCTGGATGTGCTGTTCGAAGAGACCACGGCTTTGGGAGTGCGTGTGCAGGAAATCACCCGGCACATCCTTCCACGACAGTTTACGTCGGTGAAGATCCGCGGTGGCACCGTCCGCATCAAGATCGCGGCGGTCAATCAGACGAGCAGCAAGGCCGCGCCCGAGTTCATCGATTGTAAACGGATAGCCGAACGCACGGGCCGTCCCGTGAAGGCGGTGTTGGAAGAGGCGACATTGGCCTATGCGAAGACCCGCAGCTCAGCAAAGGACCGTCTGTGACGCTGTTGGGGTACGTCCTGCTGTTCGGAGCCTCTGTCGTCATTACCCTCGGCGCCTGCGCGCTGTTTACCAACGCGATTGAATGGCTGGGGAAGCGGTTGAATCTGTCCGAGGGCGCCGTCGGCAGCGTGCTGGCCGCCATCGGAACGACTCTGCCCGAAACCTCGATCCCGATCGTCGCGATTTTTTTCGGCGCCACTCGGGAGGAAGCAGAAGTCGGCCTGGGCGCCATCCTCGGCGCGCCGTTCATGCTCAGTACCTTGGTCGTCCCTCTGCTTGCAGTGCTCCTCTTGGTCTATGCGCAGTTGGGGAAACGCGGCCGTTCCTTCCGTCTCAACTACAAAGACGTCACGGTCGATCTGTCCTGTTTTGCCCTGGCCTATACCGTCGCGATGGCCTGCACCTTCGTGCCGTCGAGGACGTTGCGGATTATCGTGGCGGTGGGGTTGCTGGGTTTATACAGCTATTACGTGAAAATCAAATTCAGCGACGATGATGCCGGCGGTGAGCCGAGCGATTTGAGTCCGCTGGTGTTTGCCAAAAACAGTGCCCGGCCGTCCTATCCCTTAATCGGACTGCAGGCGGTTGCCGGCCTGGGAGGGCTCGCCCTCGGGGCGCATTTGTTTGTCATGGCGGCTGATTCAACGGCGCACCTGCTCGCCATTTCTCCGCTGATACTAGCGCTGCTCGTTGCGCCACTCGCGACGGAACTGCCAGAGATGTCGAACAGCTTTCTTTGGCTCTATCAAAAAAAGGATCGTCTGGCCGTGGGCAACGTCACGGGCGCAATGGTATTCCAAGGCACCGTTCCGGTTTCGGTCGGGTTGGTTGGAACCGAATGGACGCTCGCGCCGTCGGCGCTCCTCACGATGGTCTTGGCCGTCCTGGCGACAGGGAGTTTATTGCTTCAAGCTGTCTGGTCTGGTCACTGGCGACCGTGGTTGCTCATCATCGGGGCGATACTTTATATAGGATATGCCTTCTATCTGTATGGCTATTGATCCGCTGAACTCTGAAGACGAGTGCCGCGTGCGGGGGGAGCGTCCTCACATCAGCACCGACGTCTTGACGTCTTCACCGCGAAAGCGACCGTGAAAAAAGCTCAATCGCCAACCCGCGTCCCCATGCTCGGGATTACGATGGGTGATCCCGCCGGGATTGGACCGGAGGTCATTGCTAAGGCCCTCGCAGGAACCGCCCTCCGTCGGATCTGTTTTCCCCTTGTCATCGGATCGCAGGAGGTCATGCAGCGTACCGTAAAGCAGTTGAAGCTGAAGCTCGCCGTGCGTCCGGTGGAGGGCCACGACCCCATTCGTCTGAGCGCGGGACACGTCGCTCTCCTCGATCCTCTCGAGCAGCCGCTCGGTCCCTACACGCTTGGCGTGGCAGCGGCTGAAACCGGCGCGGCTTCCGTTGCATTCATCAAAACAGCAGTGCGTCTGGCCCAATCGGAATGCATTGACGGGATGGTCACTGGGCCCATCAACAAAGAAGCGATGAACATGGCCGGCTGCCATTTTCCCGGCCATACCGAACTCCTGGCGGACCTGACACAGACGCCGGAATCCGGCATGATGATCATCGGCGGCCGGCTCAAAATAATGTTTGTGACGACGCACATTGCTATAAAGGAGCTACCTGCGGCTTTGACCCAAGCCAAGATCGAAAAGGGCATTCGGCTTGCGCATCTCGCTTTGACGACCCTCTTCGGCATCAAACAACCTCGCATCGGGGTCGCCGCGCTGAACCCGCACGCCGGTGAGCACGGACTATTCGGCGACGAAGAAATCCGCCTGATCGGGCCGGCTGCACGCGCCGCTCAAGCTCAGGGTATTCTGGCGAGTGATCCACTCCCGGCCGATACTTTGTTTGGCAAGACCGCCAGGGGCGATTATGACGCCGTCGTGGCGCTGTACCATGATCAGGGGTTGATTCCGCTTAAGATGGTAGCGTTTGGAACCTGCGTCAACCTGACAGTCGGATTGCCGATCATCCGCACGTCGGTTGATCATGGCACCGCCTTCGACATTGTCGGGAAGGGCATTGCCGATCCGGGGAGTCTCATCGAAGCGGTTAAATTGGCTGCGTCGCTTGCACGACGTCGAACGTCTCACGCTCGAGCATAGGAGAACACGCTCACCATGCCATTGGATGCCAACCATGCGCTGCTCGTCATACAGCAGCAACTCAAGGAACTCGATGCCATTTATCGGGATACCCTGCAGATGTCGCTCAACACCGTGGCCGGGACCGAGCGAGTCGCAAAATGGCGTGTCCGAACGGTGTCGTTGCTGGCCGAGTCGGTGGGGGAAAAGGCAGCGCAGGATTTTGCTCGGCTGCAGCCCGGAATGGTCTTTACGAATGACCTCGTCGAGGAATTCACCGATCTCGTGGACTGCTTTCGCGTGCCTCTCAGTGCGCTGGCCAAACAGCTCACTCAGACGGCCCAGCGTCCGGCTGATGGAGGCTCCTAGGTGCCCGGCCCGGCTTTCCCGCGGGCCAGCAAGCGACTCGGGCAGCATTTTCTCATCGACCAGAATATCGTCCGAAAGATCGTGGCCGCGGCGGAACTGACGCCGGATGATACGGTGCTTGAAGTCGGACCCGGCCGGGGTATCCTCACGGAGGCCCTTGCTTCAGTCGTCCGTCGTGTCGTGGCCGTTGAGATCGATCCGCAGCTCTACCGGTTTCTGCAGGCTCGGCAGAGCGAGTGGAAGAACGTCGAAGTAGTTTGTGCCGATGCGCTCTCGTATTCGCTCGAAGCAGTGGCCGCCGGTGCAGTCGTGGTGGCGAACCTCCCGTACTATATTTCCACGCCTCTGCTGTTCAGATTCCTCGAGCATCGCCACCGCTTCCCGCGGCTCGTGCTGATGCTTCAAAATGAAGTTGCCGACCGGCTGGTTGCAAAGGCCGGCACATCGGCATACGGCGTCTTGTCGGTGATGGGGCAATATGCGGCCGACATTTCTAAGGCATTCACCGTATCGGCCAATTGTTTTCGTCCTCGACCGGAGGTGGGATCCGCAGTTGTCGTATTGCGCACGAAGCATGAAGCCCTCCTCTCACCCGACGAAGAACCGGCTTTTGCCGCTGTGGTGAAGGCGGCGTTTGCGCATAGACGAAAGACATTGGTGAACTCCCTCCGCGATGAGGGATACGACACACAGGCGGTCATTGATGCCATCAGCGCAGTCGGGCTTGTCTCGACCGTTCGGGCAGAAACACTGAGCCTCGACACATTCAGTCGACTTGCCCGACGGCTTGATCGCCGCAAGCCGTCATAAACACATGTCAATATGACAGTCGTCGTTTGAATTGGTTGACCCCCTGTGTTAGCATCCGGCACATGGGCGTAACCAGCTCGGCCAAGCGGGGCGAGGCCCGCCGCGCCCCTGCTCCCCCTTCCCATCTCAAGCGTGAAGTGATCGGCGTCATCCTGATTGCGCTGAGCCTGCTCACGCTATTAAGCCTCCTGTCCTTTGTGCCGGGTGAGCCGAAGGTCGTCGCTACCCCAGCGGTGACGATGACCCCCCCGACTCACAACCTGATCGGCTCCGTGGGTGCGGTCTTTTCCTCGCTGTTGTTTTCTCTTATCGGCGGCGCCGCCTATCTGTTTCCCATCCTGTTGGGACTGCTCGGCGGGCGATGTTTCACTCAGAGCGATCTTTCAATCAGGCTACGCAACGCAGGGGCATCGCTGGCCGCTCTGTTGTTCCTGAGCGGCCTGCTTCACTTGGAAGTGATTGCGGTGCCGACCGTTTCGAGCGGAATGGTCTTTCGAGGCCAGGCAGGAGGGCTCCTCGGACAACTGCTGGCCGAAGGATTGCGTGCCTATTTTGCGAATACCGGCACCCATATTCTCATCATCTCCGGCTTTCTCGTGGCGCTGCTCTTCACCGCGCCCTTGTCGCTGGCTCAACTTGCTGTGCAAGCGCCACAGTGGGGCCGAAACGCATTTGCACGACTGAACGCTCTGATGCCGAGGCGGGAGCAAGCCGCGGCGACGCCGGATCCGCCGAAGCCGACCAAGACGCGAAAGGCAAAGTCAATTCGTGCCGTCATAGAAGAAGTCCTCCCGCCGGCCGAAGACAACCCTCCCGCCGAAGTGTTTTCTGTGACGCCGCCAACGGTCGTGTTGCCAGAGCCGCGTGAAATTGTTGAACTGGAGCCGGATGCCCCGGTCGTCGGTAAAGTCGAGGACACCGGCGACTATCAGTTGCCGGATGCGGATGAATTATTAACGGAACCCTCAGGAATACTCGCCCGCATCACCGACGAGGAACTGAAAGGGCAGTCGGATATTCTGTCGAAAGCGTTGCTGAGTTTCGGCATTGAAGGCAGAGTCACCGAGGTGCGGCCAGGCCCGGTCGTGACGATGTATGAGTTTGAGCCGGCACC
>DASTQY010000163.1:0-16230 GCA_035761525.1 Nitrospira sp.
GGCGGCGGTCGATCACCCACTTTTCCATTTTGAAATCGGGAATGCCGTAGCGAAGCAAGCCGCCGATGCGGTCTGCTTTTTCAAAGAGCGTCACACTGTGGCCTGCGCGCGCAAGTTGCTGCGCCGCCGCGAGCCCGGCCGGCCCGGATCCGACGATTGCCACGGTTTTTCCTGTCCTGGCCACTGGCAGAACGGGAAATACCAGGCCTTCATTGAACCCTCGATCGATGATGTTCCATTCGATCACGCGGATGGATACCGGTTCTTCGTTGATGCCAAGCACGCAGGCGCCTTCACACGGAGCCGGACAGAGGCGGCCGGTGAATTCCGGAAAGTTATTGGTTGTGTGCAGGGCCTTGAGGGCATCTTGCCACCGCCCCCGATAGACGAGATCGTTCCATTCAGGAATGAGGTTGACGACGGGGCAGCCGGTGTTTCCCTGACAAAACGGCACGCCGCAATCCATGCAGCGCGCCCCTTGAATTTTGAGTCTATCCTCGGAAATGGGCTCGTACATCTCCTTCCAATCGAGCACCCGGAGCTCGACCGGTTTCCGTTTCGGGCCCTCCCGGGCGTATTTCATGAAACCTTTTGGGTCACCCATGGCTTTTCAATGTTTGTCTTTCAATTGTTTCAATATGACCTGGAGTCGAAGACCCTCAATCTTACTCACTCATCCGCCGTGCGCCCGCGGGGGCGTGCGCTTGACCCAAGTTGGATCACCCATGGTTCTAGTGTACCGCGCTGGCTTTGCGTTTACGTTCTTCGAGGACGCGTTTATAGTCGACCGGCATGATCTTGACGAATTTCGGCAGCGTGGCATCGAATGCATCGAGCACCTGTTTTGCCTTTCGGCTGCCCGTATACATGAAATGCTTTGTAATCAGATCGTGCAGCTGCTGCTTGTCTTCCTTCGTTGAGACCGGCTCGAGCTCGACCATGCCTGTGTTGCACCGGCTCTGGAATCTCCCGACATCGTCCAGCACGAAGGCAATGCCCCCGGACATGCCTGCCGCAAAATTGCGACCGGTTCGACCGAGCACCACCACCACCCCACCGGTCATGTATTCGCAACCGTGATCACCCGTGCCTTCGACGACCGCCCGTGCCCCGCTGTTTCGCACAGCAAACCGCTCCCCCGCCATTCCATAGAAGTAGGCCTCACCTTGCGTCGCTCCATACAGCGATGTATTCCCGATGAGGATCGTGTCCTCCGGATTGTACAAAACGTTTTTCGGTGGATAGACGATGATTTTGCCGCCGGACAGGCCCTTACCGATATAGTCGTTGGATTCACCTTCCAAGGTGAGCGTCACACCCCTGGAAAGAAAGGCCCCGAACGATTGCCCGGCCGACCCCGTGAACTTAATCGAGATGGTGTCCTCCGGCAATCCTTCCAACCCGTACTTCTTTGCGATCTTGCTGGAAAGCACCGTTCCGGTGGTGCGGTTCACATTCTTGATCGGCAGGTCGAGCTGGATCCTCTCCCCTCTCTCAATGGCCGGTTTGCAAAGGTCCACGAGCGTGTTATCGAGAATGCAGTCCAGCCCATGGTCCTGTTTCTGCACGCAATACCGCGCCACTTCCGGTGCCACATCCGGCATGGTCAACAGCGGCGTCAAGTCCAGTCCCTTCGCCTTCCAGTGATTGACGGCCTTTGTGATCTTGAGTTTGTCCACACGACCGACCATCTCGTTGATCGTGCGGAACCCCAGCTTGGCCATCAACTTCCGCGCTTCTTCGGCGACAAAGAATAAATAGTTCACAATATGTTCGGGCTTCCCGTTGAACTTTTTCCGCAGCTCCGGATCCTGGGTGGCGATCCCGACTGGGCAGGTGTTCAAATGGCACTTGCGCATCATGACGCAGCCTTCGACGATCAACGGCGCTGTCGCAAAGCCGTACTCTTCGGCGCCGAGCAAGGTCGCGATGACGACATCTCGTCCGGTTTTCATCTGGCCGTCCGTTTCGACGCGGATGCGCCCGCGCAAATCGTTGAGGACAAGAGTCTGGTGCGTTTCCGCAAGACCCAGCTCCCAGGGAATGCCGCCATACTTGATCGAAGAGAGCGGCGAGGCACCGGTTCCGCCGGAATCACCGCTGATCAATACCTTATCCGCGTGGGCCTTCGATACGCCCGCGGCGACGGTACCGACACCGACTTCCGCAACCAGTTTTACAGATACGGCTGCGTCCGGATTGCTGTTCTTGAGGTCAAAAATGAGCTGCGCCAGGTCTTCGATTGAATAGATGTCATGGTGCGGCGGCGGCGAAATGAGCTGTACGCCGGGCGTCGCATAACGGAACTTCGCGATGTTTTCGTCCACTTTGTGGCCCGGCAGCTGGCCACCCTCACCCGGCTTGGCGCCTTGCGCCATTTTGATCTGCAATTCGCGAGCATTCACCAAGTAATGAGCGGTCACCCCGAAGCGGGCCGAGGCGACCTGCTTGATATAGCTGTTCTTGGAATCGCCATTCGGCAAAGGTTTAAACCGTTCAGGATCTTCCCCGCCTTCGCCGGTATTGCTCTTCCCGCCCAGCCTGTTCATCGCGATCGCCAACGTCTCATGCGCTTCTTTGCTGATCGACCCGAACGACATCGCACCCGTGTTAAACCGCTTCACAATTTCACTCGCGGGCTCCACTTCTTCGACGGGTAGCGGGGTCTGATCAAATTTGAAATCGAGGAGGCCGCGCAGGTTGGACCGGCGCGTGCTTTCGTCGTTCACAAGCTGCGCAAACTCGGTATAGGTCTTTGGATCATTCGACTTGCTGGCGTGCTGTAGCTTGTAAATGGTGTCGGGGTTCCAGTTATGGTGCTCTCCCTGGATCCGATAATGTATCTCGCCGCCGAAATCGAGCTGTCGAATGGCGGCGGGCTCGTACGCGACACGATGCCGCCGCAGGGTCTCTTCGCCAATCTCCCGGATCCCCACGCCTTCCACCCGTGACGGCGTGCCGGTGAAATAGCGGTCGATAATCTCGTGGTTCAATCCGATTGCCTCAAAAATTTGCGCACCGCAATACGACTGTACGGTGGAGATACCCATTTTCGAGAAGATCTTGAGGAGGCCTTTATTGATCGCCTTGATGAATTTTCCTTCCGCCGTCTGCGCATCAAGGCCTTCCGGCAGATAGTTATCGCGCTCCATGTCGACGAGCGATTCGAACACGAGATAGGGGTTGATGGTTCCGGCGCCGTAGCCGATCAGGCATGCGAACTGATGGACGTCCCGCGGCTCGCCCGTTTCGAGAATCAGTCCCACCTCGGTTCGGGTACACTCGCGCACGAGATGGTGATGAACGGCTGAGATGCCCAGCAGACTCGGCATCGGCGCCCATTCTTCGTCGACCCCCCGGTCACTCAGGATCAGGAACTTGTAGCCGTCCTTGATCGCTTGAGATGCGTCTCTGCACATGGCATCCACCGCGGCGCCCAATCCGTCGGGTCCTTCGGCCACACGGAAGAGCATGCGCAGCGTCTTGCTCTTGAAATGCGGATCGGAGATACCGCGGATTTTTTGCAGGTCGGCATTGGTGAGTATCGGCTGTTGCACCTTGATCCGGCGGCAGGACTCCGGCGACTCGTCCATCAAATTGGGCTTCGGACCGATGTTCGTCACGAGCGACATCACGAGCTGCTCGCGGATCGGATCGATCGGCGGGTTTGTCACCTGGGCGAAAAGCTGCTTAAAGTATTTGAACAGCAGTTGCGGGCGGTCCGACAACACGGCCAAGGGCGTATCCGTCCCCATCGATGAGATGGCTTCTTCGCCGGTCACGATCATCGGCGTAATGACCATTTTGAGCTCTTCCACCGTGTACCCGAATGCCTGCTGCCGCTGGCGGATGGTCGGATGGTCCGGCTGCGGAACGTTCAACGGTTCCGGTAGTTCGTCCAGTGAGACGCCGTACTGCGTGACCCAACTGCGATACGGCTTGCGGCCGACGATGTCGGCTTTGATCTCCTCGTCATCGATAATGCGGCCCTGCACGGTGTCGACCAGGAACATGCGCCCGGGCTGCAACCGCCCCTTCATGCGGATCTGCTTCGGCTCGACGGGCAAGACGCCCGCTTCCGACGCCAGCACGACCGTGCCGTCCGTGGTGACCTGATAGCGGCAGGGCCGGAGACCGTTGCGGTCCAGTGTCGCCCCGATCATCCTGCCGTCCGTGAAACAGACCGCGGCCGGACCGTCCCAGGGCTCCATCATGGCGGCGTGATATTGATAAAACCCGCGGCGATCCAGATCCATCTGTGCATTGGCGACCCACGGCTCGGGAATCAGCATCATCATCGCGTGTGGCAACGACCGGCCCCCCAGCAGTAAAAACTCGAGCGCATTATCGAGACATGCCGAGTCGCTTTGCTGCTCGTACACGATGGGGAACACCTTTTCCATGTCCTTGCCGAACAGATCTGAATGGAGCCGTCCCTGCCGGGCCTTCATCCAATTCACATTGCCCTTGAGGGTGTTGATTTCGCCGTTGTGGCAGATGTGACGATAGGGATGGGCGAGCGGCCAAGTCGGAAACGTGTTGGTACTGAAGCGCGAATGTACGAGCGCCAGCGCGCTGACCATGCTGGCATCTGTGAGGTCCTGATAGTACACCCCCATTTGATGCGGCAGCAGCAACCCTTTGTAGACGATCGTGCTCGCGGACAGACTGGGGATGTAGAAATGTTCGCGGCCCTGAATGGCCGATTCGCGCACGGCTTTTTCAACCAGCTTGCGGATCACGTAGAGTTTTCGCTCAAATTGCGCCTCGTTCAGCATGTCGCGAGCAATGAACACTTGGCGCATGTAGGGCTCAGTTTTACGGGCCTGCACGCCGATCGTATCGCTTTTGACCGGCACGTCACGCCATCCGAGCACCCGTGAGCCTTCTTTCTCGATGATGGTGCCGAACAAGGTTTCACATTGCTGCCGGGCAGCGGCATGGGGAGGTAGAAACACCTGGCCCACGCCATATTCACCGGCTCCCGGAAGGCTCACGCCGACGTCACCCGCCGCACGCCGCAGGAATTGATGAGGAACTTGTAAAAGTATTCCCGCGCCGTCACCAGTACAGGGATCACATCCCTGCGCGCCACGGTGAGTGAGATTTTCGAGCACTTGGAGACCCTGGCGGATGATGTCGTGCGATTTGTGGCCCTTGATGTTGACGACAAACCCAATCCCGCACGAATCCTTCTCGTGTCGAGGGTCGTAGAGCCCTTGCTTCGGTGGAAGCCCTGGAAATTCCATTCTTACCTATCCAGTGAAAAAGGCAGGTCTTTTTCCTGTCGAGTAGAGGCCCTATCGAGAGGAATCAGAGATGCGGAAACCCCTTGCTCGCGAGGCATGTCTTCGCTCGAATTCGTGGGTCAGATTAATGGAAGGCTGATTCTTCTGTCAAGCCGACAATGCACGGATTTCTCCGCGATTCCCTTGACTTTGTTTCATCTGCTGCCCTACCATCCGCCGCATGCCACAGGGTCCTGTCACCTCCTCGATTCACACGATGGCGGACGTATGGGATGCCTACCGTAGTGAGCTGGACGGTGTCGAAGATCGCATACACCAGAATCTGACTTCCAGCGTCACCCTCGTCAATACGGTCGCTGCGCATATTCTCAACAGCGGGGGCAAGCGCATCCGGCCACTCTTGCTTTTGCTCTGCGCGCGCCTCTGCGGCTATACCGGCCGCGAGCATCATCAACTCGGTAGCCTCGTCGAGTTCATCCACACGGCCACCCTGCTGCATGATGACGTCGTCGATGATGCCGACATCAGACGGGGCCGTCAAACCGCTCGAAAAGTTTGGGGAAATCAGGTCAGTATCCTTGTGGGCGACTACCTCTATTCCAAGGCCATGTGCCAGGTCGTCGAGTTTCGCAGCCAAAAGATCAACGAAGTGCTTGCCGAGGCCTGCAAGAAAATGGCTGAAGGGGAAGTGCTCCAGCTGTACTACAATGGCAACCCCTCGATGCCGGAGGGCGACTACATCAAGATCGTGGAGCATAAGACCGCGGGACTGATCGCCGCCTCATGCCGGATGGGTGCGATTTTGGCCGATGCGTCCGAGGCACAGCAGGACTGTGTATTCCGCTTCGGACAATATCTCGGCATCGCGTTTCAAGTCGTCGATGACACATTGGACTATACGGCGAACGGCGCCTCTCTAGGGAAGACGCTCGGCCAGGATCTCCGGCAGGGCAAGGCGACGCTCCCCCTCCTCCATTTACTGAACCATTGCTCCGACAGGGATCGGCAGATGATCAAAGACCGGATGGAAACTCGCACGTTGACGGAAGGCGATTTACAGCGACTGATCGACCTGATGGACGAGTCTGGATCCATCGTCTACGCCTTGCATCATGCTCAAGCATACATCACCGCCGCGAAGCGAGAGTTGGGACAGTTCGAAGAGAGCACCGCTAAACGGGCTCTCTCGGTAACCGCAGATTACATGGTGACCCGCGACCGGTAGCCGCTCCGCGTGGTCTCAAGCCATTCGGCATGAGACGGGCAACGCGCGGAACTGGCGGCCCAGCCTTTGAAGGAAACCCGCAGGATGGTCAAGGACCGTCCCGCGCGGCCGCAGCAAACGACTTTCAACATCCTGCAGAGAGGAGCGCATGGCACAGATCATTCCATTTCGCGGCACGTTGTACGACCTATCGTCGATTGGGTCCATCCGCAACGTCGTGGCTCCACCCTATGACATCATCGATGCCGCAGGGCAAAAAGCTTTGCACGACCGGCATCCGCAAAATATTATCCGCCTCGAGCTCGGCATTGATGAGCCTGGCGACAATGCCACGAACAACCGGTATATGCGCGCTGCCGAGACATTGCGGGCCTGGATCGCCCATGGCGCGCTTAAGCGGGACGCCCAACCGGCCATCTACTATCACACCATCGAGTACGTGCCACCGTCGTCGGATGCGCGGGCGCCGAAGAAAACGCTGCGGGGGTTTCTGACGACGACGAAATTGGAGCCGCTGGACTCTGGTCACATCTACCCCCATGAAAACACGAGGTCGGCTGCAAAGACCGACCGGCTCAATCTGCTCAAGTCATGCAAGGCGAATCTCAGTCCGATTTGGCTGCTCTATTCGGATCCCCACAGTACGATCTTGGGCCTGCTTGAAAAGGCCGTGAAGGGCCAGCCCGCTCGAATCGATTTCGAGGACGACAGTGGCTGTCGGCAGCGGCTGTGGGCGGTTACCGATCCATCCATCCTTCAGCAAATCGTGGACACCATGGCCAGCAAGCCGCTCTTCATTGCCGACGGCCATCATCGGTATGAGACCGCACTCAACTATCAGCGCTTCCGGCGGGAGACAGACGGGCCTTCCGGCGATCTGAAGCCCTATGACAGCGTGCTCATGCTTTTGTCCCCCCTCGAAGACCCGGGTTTGACCGTGCTTCCCACTCATCGTGTGATCACGACCCCGCTACCGTCTCATGGGCAGGTCACCGCCCGTTTGGCTGACTCCTTCGACCTGACGGAGTGTTCGTTTACGGCGACGACAAAGGCCGCAGTGCGAGAACAATTCCTGGAAGCCTTGCGCATCAACGGACGAACCGTTCCGACCTTCGGTCTCGCACTCAAGGGAGATGATCGCTATCTGATGCTCTCGCTCAAGGCGGCGCACCGTCCTCCCGCGGATGCTTCCCCGCGTACGAAGCTAGATGTCTCACTGCTTCAACACTCGATCGTGAGCGTGCTGTGCCCGACACAGCAAGAGCAGGAAGCCATCCTATACACCAAGGACGATCATGAAGCGCTGGATTGGGCAGCTGAAGGACCAGGGACGGCCGCCCTGCTCCTCAATGCGACCAAAGTGAGCGAAGTGCAGGCGGTGGCGATTGCAGGCGAACGAATGCCGCACAAGTCAACGTACTTCTATCCGAAGCCGCTGACGGGGCTGGTCATCCACGTCATGGAATGATGACCGGAGTGTCTGACATCAACTGGGTGATAGGCGATGGAGGGCAAACACGTGAAAGCTAAAATTCTGATCGTCGACGACGATCGGGACATTGCGACGATGCTGGAAGACCGCCTTCAGGCCTCCGACTATGGCACGATCCTCGCCGAAGACGGCGTCCAGGCCCTGGAGAAAGTGGAGCAGGAGGCACCTAGCCTCATGCTCCTGGACCTCGACATGCCCCGACTCGGCGGTCTCGACGTCCTGAAACGCCTACCGACGATCAAGCAAGCCGAGGACATCCCGGTCATCGTCATGACCGCCCACGGTTCAATTGAAGCGGCGGTCGAGGCGATGAAGCATGGGGCATATGATTTCCTCACGAAGCCCCTCGACAAGGATCATCTGCTGATTGTGATCGGCAAGGCGCTGGAGCGTGCGTCATTGAAACGGCATGTCGCCTGCCTCAAGTCAGAGGTGGACAGTCGCTACGCATCGATCATCGGCACCAGTACCAAGATCAGGGCCGTCCTGGAATCTGCTCAGCGCGCCGCTAAGTCGGACGCCGGTGTGCTCCTGTTGGGAGAGAGCGGCACGGGCAAGGAACTGCTCGCGCGGTCCATTCATCAGTGGAGTCCCCGCCACGCCATGCCGCTGGTGGTCATCAATTGCGTCGCCTTGACCGAGACCTTATTAGAAAACGAATTGTTCGGTCATGAGCGCGGGGCCTTCACCGGCGCCGATCGTCTGCAAAAGGGCAAGCTTGAAATGGCCGATGGCGGCACCGTGTTTCTCGACGAAATCGGAGATATGTCGCTCCCGCTGCAATCCAAGCTCTTGCGCGTGCTTCAAGATCGGGAATTTCATCGTGTCGGCGGGACCAGACTCGTGTCGGTGAACATCCGGATCATTGCTGCCACCAACAAGGATCTGAAGCAGGCCGTCAAGAGCGGAGACTTCCGCGAAGATCTGTTTTTCCGTCTGAATGTGATCGGCCTGACTCTTCCGCCGCTGCGCGAACGATTGGAGGACTTTCCCGCTCTGGCAAAATTTTTCTTGAGCCGCCATGCCAAAGAAGCCAAGCGCCCAGGGATGTGGTTCAGTCCCGCTGCCCTGGACGCCTTGTCCCGCTATTCCTGGCCGGGCAACATTCGAGAATTGGACAATGTCATCGCCCGGGCCGTCATTCTGAGCCACACCGATCTCATCGAACCCGAAGTGTTGGCGCTCGATTTCAATTCACCGGTCGTGAAAGAGGATGTCGTGCCGTATCTCAGGATGCCCTACCACGAATCGATGGACGCACACAGCCGGCACATCATTGAGCAGGCATTACACGATGCTGATGGGAACCAGACGAAAGCCGCCGAGCGCCTCAAGCTCCAACGCACCTACCTGGCTCGACTGCTCAAACAGCAGCGGCTGAAACTCGAAGCAAGAGGCGATGAGACGGACGAGGACGTAACCGCACAGACCGCACAACTGTGAAGAGGAAGACCCGTTTCAAGGCTGGTCAATCAGCCGTCGTTCCCACCCCCCAGCCCCAGCATGCCCAGCTCGCCCACGACGCGGACGGAGCCGCGAGTTCTGCGATACGTAGAACGACCATAATCCTCTCTTCAACAGCTGTTAAGCCAACGGAGCGGCGGGTAACCGTTCACTGAGCCGAATCAGACCGCTGGTGGCATCGTGCTCTGCCTGTGCATAGCGCTCGGGCGTCCCTACATCCGACCAATAGCCCATTAGCTCATACCCGGCAACCGCTTCTCCTCGCTGAATCGCCGCGACATACGCATCGATGATCGAAGACGCTCTGCCCTTGGGCACGTCCCGCAACAGACGCGGGCTGAGTATGTGAACGCCGGCGAACATGCGCGGCTTTGTCGCACCGACATCCGTCTTGCCGCGACCCGTGATTCGAACGATACGGTCTTCCATGTCCACCTCGACCAATCCCCAGCGCGCTGCATCGGCATCCGACCGCAGGACCAAGGTTGCCGACGCCTGACGCCGATGATGAAAGGCATAGAGCGCATCGAGGTCCAGCTCAAACAGGGTATCGCCGTTCAGGACTAGCATCGGCTCGCCTGAGAAATGGCATTCCGCCTGTTTGATGCCGCCGCCGGTTCCGAGAATCACCGGTTCATGCGAGTAATAGATCTTGAGCCCGTACTTGGATCCGTTCCCTAACGCCTGCTCGATCATCGGGCCCAAATGATGCAAGTTGATGACGACGTCATTGATGCCATGGCGTTTCAGAAGCAGCAGATTCCACACGATCAAGGGTGTTCCCGCGATGGGGAGCAGTGGTTTGGGAATCGTATTGGTGAGCGGCCGAAGCCGTGTGCCCAAGCCGGCGGCGAGGATCATAGCTTTCACTTATGCCAGTGCTGAGCCGGTCGTGCCGAACACTGAGCGACCGGATGGCCGCCAGATTTCAGATCCCGGTACTCAGTCCCCTTACTGCAGTTCCGGCACATACAGAGTCATCAGTTTGCGCAGCGTGAACAACTCAGGATATTTGTGGAGATTGCGTTTGACATATCCGAGCGTGCGAGGAATATCCGCCAGGAATTTCGGGTTGCCCTTGACCCGATCTATATAGACAAACCGTCCGGCCGCCTTGAGATTGCGCTGAATGCACGTGAAGTCGAACAGACGGCGGAACGCTTCCCGATTGGTCCACAGCTGACGACTCTCCTGGAGTTGATCGAGGTAATAGGCCACAAGCCGGTCAATGAGTGACTCGTCCAATGCGATGTACGCGTCGCGCAGCAGGGAGGCCAGATCGTAGGTCGCAGGGCCCATCAGTGCGTCCTGAAAATCAATCACGCCTAATCGCTCTTCGTCCACCATCAAATTTCTGGAATGGTAATCGCGATGCACAAAGACCCGCGGTTGCGCCGCGAGCAGTTCGGAAATCTTGCGGAACTCTTGGCGGATGGCGGCCGCATCACCGTCATGCATCGGCGCTCCCTGCTTTGCCGCGATCCCGTATTCGAGGAAGTGATCGAATTCCCACATCAACAGCGGCACGTCAAAGCTTCGATGGAATGCGAGGCACTGAGGGTTTGCAGGAGACGTCGCTTTCACTTGCATGCGCACGAGCACATCGATGGCCTGCCGATAGCGGTTCTCGAGTTGCGGCAGGCCGGCATGGGCACAGGCCTCTGACAGCGTGAGGTCTCCAAAATCCTCGAGATACAGCAGGCCGGCTGTCTGATCATAATAGTAGAGGTCGGGGACCGGTACGCCGGCCTTGGCAAGATGCGCCTGTATGTTCACGAAGGGTAGCTCGGCAATCTGGTGACCCGCGCCGCTCACGGCCTCTTCCGACTGCTTGAAGGCCTCGGGCTCGGCCAACTGCATCAGGATGACCGACTGAGCGGCATCTCCGAGCTCAAGTCGAAAATAGCGCCGATTCGAGGCATCCCCGGCGAGAGGGGACAGTTTCTTGAACGTCGCTCGAACAGGCAACCGGGTCCGTATGGTTTCCGCGATGAGCGCTCGGTCCGGAGGAGCGAGGGACTTTTTGGTCGTGGCGGGATCGATCGTGGCCATCAGCGCGGCATTATACTGTTGCGTGAAAAACTTGTCACGAAATGCTCGGCTTGGTGCCGCGTTCCATGAGGCGGCGTGACCCCACTGCGCCGATCACCGCTCCGGTCGTATCGGCGATCCAATCGACCACACTGGACTCGCGGAGAGGCACGTAGGCTTGATGGAGCTCATCGGTCAGGCCATACAAGGAACTCGCGACGATCGCAAGCCCGACGGCGTACTCTCCGGCGTGCGGTCCCGCGGCCCAACGAAATGCCCGATAGCAGAGCAGCGCCAGCACCGCATACTCGATCCCATGCAACAGCTTGTCGCCCAGTTGTTCAAAGAGGAAGTTGGGCAGCCTCTCCTCGGGGTGTGACAGCGATGAAAGGTAAAAGATTAGGGTGACGTACGCGATTACCGGGAACCAGTAGCGCAGCCATTGCGCGGCCGGGCTCTGAATACTTTCCGCATAGGTCTTTTGCATTTTCCTCCGTTGATTGCCACCTTCTTATCCCTATGACATACTCTGTGCTACTCCACAATATCCTTTACACACATTGCCTATGAAAACCGTCCGAGTCTGTTTTCTCTGGCATATGCATCAGCCCTACTACACCGACCCGGTGAGTGGGTCGGTGAGCATGCCCTGGGTCCGCCTCCATGCCGCAAAGGCGTACTTTGACATGGCGTATCTGATTGATCAGTTTCCACGGGTGCACGCCACGTTTAATTTTACGCCGTCATTACTGGTTCAATTACAAGAGATCGGGGACGGCTCCGTTCAGGATCTGTTCTGGGAACGTACGCAGCGGCAGGCCGCCCGCTTGAACGAAGAAGAACAGGCATTCCTCATCAAGCACTTCTTCTCAATCAATTGGACGACCATGATCCGACCGTACCCTCGCTATCACGAACTATTGACCAAGCGTGGGTTTGACATTGACGGGCAGGAACTCCATCGGCTTGCCCGGCAGTTCACGACGCAGGACTTCCTGGATTTACAAGTCTGGTTCAACTTGGCCTGGTTCGGCTATGGCGCCGTCGCCCGCTATCCACGACTCACCGCATTACGATCCAAAAATCGGGGCTTCACCGAAGAAGAAAAACAGGAGGTGTTGGCGTTACAGCGCAGGACGGTCCAGGATATTGTGCCGATGTACCGGCGGCTGGCCGAGCGCGGGCAGATCGAGTTGACGACGACGCCTTTCTATCATCCGATTCTCCCACTGGTCATTGACACCGAGCACACGCGCCGGGCCAGACCGGATCTTCCACTCCCTTCACGATTGAGAGCGCCAGATGATGCCGAGGCACAGCTGCGCCTGGCTGTCGAATACCATCTGAGCGTGTTTGGCAGGCCTCCGGCAGGACTTTGGCCCTCCGAAGGGTCTGTCTGCCCCGAATTGATTCCGCTCCTTCGCCGTGTCGGCCTCCGTTGGCTCGCCACCGACGAAGGCATCCTGACCCGGTCACTCGAAGCTTCGGAAGTGCCCTGGCATCGGGAGACCCAGCTCTATCGGCCCTATCGCGTAGGACCGACTGGAGAAGAGGCAACGATCATTTTCCGGGACCGTGACCTGTCCGACGGGTTTGGCTTTCTCTACCATAAGACGACACCCCACGCGGCTGCAGATGATGTCCTACGACGCATGAAGCGGATCGCAGTCGACACGCCACAGGACAACGTCCTGCTTCCCATCATCTTAGATGGCGAAAATCCATGGGAGCATTATCAGGAAGGCGGCGAGCAGTTCCTCTCGCATCTCTATCAGGCCCTTTCGGATGGTGCGCTCAACGAAGGCGACTCGATTTGTGTAACCACCGCCACCGTTTCCAACGCGCTGGAGGCCACGCCGGATCGGCCCTATCTCGCGCACCTGCATTCGGGCTCATGGATCAACCAGGATTTTAAGATCTGGATCGGCCACGCCGAAGACAACCGTGGATGGGATCTGCTGAATCACACACGCTCGCGCCTGCTCGAAATCAGTTCGACGTTGCCGTCGAATCGTGCGAGAGCGGCCTGGCAAGAGCTCTACGCCGCCGAAGGCAGCGACTGGTTTTGGTGGTACGGCGACGATTTCGATACGACCTATAAGGAAGAGTTCGATTGGCTTTTTCGCATGCATCTTCGCAACGTCTGGACGCTGGCCGGCATGACGCCACCGGATCTGCTCAACCAGCCGCTGTGCGAGATCCGGCGGTTCGAGGGCCGCGACCAGGTCACGATGCCTCTGGCCATCTTACATCCCAGACTGGATGGATTGGTGACGGATTTCTTCGAATGGCGAGGAGCTGGGACGATTAACCCGAATCCACCGCTGGGCGCGATGTGGAAAGCGGAAGGCCTGTTTACCGCCATTTTTTTCGTCTGCGATTTCGAGCACCTCTATCTGCGGCTGGATCCGGACGAGGCGTTCAAGAGCCGAAAGAGCGATCTCCGTCTTGAATGTGTGCTGCAGGCTCCTCGCGGTGCGTATCGCCTCATAATCTCCTCTGCCTCCCCGGATCGCTATCGATTGGCCCAACGACGTGATGACGGCAACTGGGGAGACATCGGTTCCTGCGAACTGATCGGCTGGAACCAGGTGTTGGAACTGGCAGTTCCGTTCAAAGAGATTCAGGTTGGGGAGAGCGAACGCGTGCAGTTGAGTCTCCTCGTGTACGAGCATGAACTGGAAATCGCCCGCTACCCGCGACATCAGCCGGCCATCGTGACGGTACCCGGACCGGAATTCGGAGCGACAGTCTGGAGAGTATGAACAGCCCTCTTTACGCGTTGGTGCGTCATGCCTGACTTACGGCGCGATCCGATTGTGGGTCGCTGGGTCATCATTTCGACGGACCGAAACGGCCGTCCGCATGACTTTGCGCAGATGCAGCCCGTCCGGCCGATCTCGACTGCCCTGTGCCCGTTTTGTCCAGGGCAGGAACGGCTGACTCCGAAAGAGATCATGGCCTACCGGCCTGAACCAGCCGAGGCAAACGCCCCGAATTGGTCCGTGCGGGTGGTGCCCAACAAGTTTCCTGCCTTGCAGGTCGAAGGAGATTTAGGCCGTGAAGGCATGGGACTTTACGATCGCATGAACGGCATTGGCGCCCATGAAGTCATCATTGAGGCTCCGGGGCATAAAGACAGTCTTGCCGACATGCCGACCAACCGGCTCGAAGATGTGCTCTGGGCCTATCGCGACCGGATTATCGATCTCAAAAGGGATGTCCGCCTGCGGTACATTCTGATCTTCAAGAACCACGGCGCGGCGGCCGGCGCGACACTCGAACACAGCCACTCCCAGTTGATCGCGCTGCCGGTCATCCCGACCAGCGTGATGAACGAGATCGAAGGCTGCCGTCTACACTATCAACAAAAAGAACGGTGCATGTATTGCGACATCTTGAAGCAGGACCTTGCGCAGGGAGAACGCATTGTGGCGGAGAATGCCGAGTATGCCTGCGTGACGCCGTTCGCACCGAGGTTTCCCTTTGAAATGTGGATTCTTCCCAAGCGGCATGCCGGTCACTTTGAACAAAGCGAGAAAAAGCACTTTGAGTTTCTTGCACCGATTCTATCGGAATCACTCCGTCGGATGGATCGGGTCCTCTCAAAGCCGGCCTACAATTTTGTGCTCCATAGCTCTCCGGTGCACGAAACAACGGGGGAATTTTATCATTGGCACATCGAACTCATTCCGAAACTCACTCAGGTTGCCGGTTTTGAATGGGGCTCAGGCTTTTACATCAATCCGGTCTCGCCGGAAGAGTCCGCAAGATATCTGCGCGAAGCGGTCCTCTAGACTTTCTCTCCTTGCTCCCGTTCATGGAGCAGGCTTAAGATACCGGCATGCACGTCCAATTGAGTCATCCGGCAAGGACCGTCGAAATCAAAGGGCCGAAGCGGACGAAGGACCTTTTGCGGGAACTCAACCTCGTGGTAGAAGCGCATCTTGTCATCCGTGGCGACGAACTGGTGACCGAAGACGAGATGCTCTCTGACAAGGACCAAATCGAAATTAGGCCGGTCATCTCAGGCGGGACACCTTAGCAGCGCGACCCACCACACATTCACTGTGGCCGTTTCCACTCCCGCGGGGTTACTGGGGCGGGAAATGAGAGAGAATGTTTCGAACGATCGCTTTCGTACGCTCGTCCCGTTGCTCGGATGTCAGGCCCTGATCGACCTCTCCGGCAGCAGTTCCGCGCCACACCAACTTCTGCGATGCGCCATCGATGACGTCGATGAGCAGTGTGCCTGTGAGATAGGAGTGCCCCTCGCTATTCGAGGGTGTCGTATCACGGACAGAACGGCTATCGGCGGAATGCAGAAAGGGACGCCCGGCCATCCCCTCGGAAAAATATTGTGACGAAACCGTCGGACTGCTGTCCTTCAATGCGATCGTGTACGTCACTAAGAAGTCCGGCCTGCCCTCTGGAAGCGGTTGGTAGCCCTTCAAGCGCAATTGGGTCCCGATGGCGATTCGAATGCGCATATCCACCGCCGAGTTGTCGGCGCGTCGATCGCCGGTTTTTTCCTGCTCCCCCGATACCCACGCATACGTTTTGTATCCGCCGAAGTTGGTGCTGCGATCGAAGTCATACCCCGTTTTTGGCAAGGTGGTGCACCCGGCAACCACGAGTAGAACACCGCTAATCAAGAGTCTCCGCGTCATCACCGTATTCTCATGCAAGTGCCGGGCACATTTATTGAGGTGGAAAATGCGCAAGCATCGCACGGACGATAGTGCTGATGCGTTCATCACGTTCTTTGG
>DASTQY010000164.1:0-5373 GCA_035761525.1 Nitrospira sp.
GGAGACGGCATCGCCATGGCGCTGCGAGCCGGCGCCGTCCTGCAGGATATGGAGTTCGTGCAGTTTCATCCCACGGCGTTGTACCTACCCTCGAGCCCCCCCTTCCTATTGTCCGAGGCTATGCGCGGAGAGGGGGCTCAACTCCGAAACAACAAAGGCGAAATCTTCATGCCGCGGTATCATCCGCTCGGAGCTCTTGCTCCGCGTGACATTGTGTCGCGTGCAATCTGGGCCGAGATGGCCGCCACAAAAGCCCGGCACGTTTACTTGGACGTCACGCATCTTGGCGCCGAATTCGTCAAGCGTCGGTTTCCGACGATCTATGCCACATGCCTGCGTTATGACATCGACATTACCGAGGAGTGGATTCCCGTGTCTCCCAGCGCCCATTACATGATGGGCGGCGTATGGACGGACTTGAATGGCGCCACGACCGTCCCGGGATTGTTTGCAGCGGGCGAAGTGGCGTGCAGCGGCGTCCATGGGGCGAACCGACTGGCAAGTAATTCATTACTCGAAGGACTGGTCTTTGGCGCGCGGGCGGCTACTGCGGCGGTAGCCTATGCGGGCCGTGAAGAAATTCCGTCTCTGGCTACGCACGAAGCGGCTCTCAAGCACGAACAGTATGGTTCGCTTGACGATGTGGAAAAATTGCGCAGCTCACTTCGGCGCACGATGTGGGGTCAGGTGGGGGTGATCCGATCCGGCGAATCGCTTATCCGGGCATGCGCGCAGCTCTCCCGCTGGGCACAACTGGTTGCACAGCCGTTTTCTCAGCGGACGGCGCTGGAGGTCAAGAACATGGTGCAGGTTGCGCAGTGTATTGCGGAAGCCGCTCTGTGGAGGGAAAACAGCGTTGGGGCCCATTACCGGTCGGATTTTCCTCAAGCCAAGCGGCCGGGATGGCAACAGCACAGTCGGTTGTCGCTGGGCGAGGGAATCAGCGGGACGCCTCCACGGAAGTCGCGGGGGCTTCTGCTGGCGCTGAAGGGGCGTGCCGGCTGACGGGACGCTCGGTGATGACACCGTCGCGAACGAGGAAGGTCCGGTAATAGCGCAGAACCTTGCGGACGTATTGTCTCGTTTCGTCGATCGGCGGCAACGCTTGATAACGATCAACGATGTTCTCGCCGGCATTGTAGGCCGCCAGGGCGAGAGGCAAATTCCCGTGGAAGCGGTCGAGTAACTGCCTCAAGTACTTCGCGCCCCCCCCGACGTTTTCATCAGGATCGAACATATCCCGGACATCGAGGCGTACGGCGGTTTGCGGCATGAGCTGCATAAGGCCGATCGCTCCGGCGCGGGAAACGGCACGTGGGTCGAAATTCGACTCGGCCTTGATGACTGCCCGGATCAGCGCCGGATGCAATTGCTGTTGAGACGAATGGCGTTTGATGACGGGCTCTAATTCGCGTTCGGAAAGCAAAGCGTGAAAGCGGGCCGATTCCACGTCGAGCCTCCGATACCGGGCGTCTGAGGGCACGTTGGTGAGCGAGATCGTCCCGTTCGGTCCTATATATTGGTAGATTTCCGCGTGTGCGCCAACAGGGTGGAGCGGTGACAGGAACGTGGCCCCCGTCAGGAGCATTCCGGGACTCCATCGGCGGATTAAGGTGGCGATGCGTCGCAATTTGGCTGTCATCGGCATGGTCCCCACGATAGCAGTCTGTTCCAGCCTGTCAAGAAAATGCAGATCCCATGCCGCATGGCAGCGCAGGAAACAGGAGGCAGAACAAGAGGATCGGACGGGAAGCCTACTCAGATTCCAGAAATTTGTCACGGTGAGTGACAAAAATTTGGTGCAGCCGTTTGCTGAGTGGGCCGGGCATTCCGTTCCCGATCGGCCGGCCATTCAGCTGCGTGGCCGGCATGACTTCCATTGTCGTGTTGCTGAGAAAACACTCCTCGGCCGTCTGAAGCGACTCCACGGTAAATTGGCCTTCTTCGACAGGAATCCCTGATTCGCGCGCCAACCCCAGAAGGACTCCTCGTGTAATGCCATCCAAAATGCCACAGGAAAGAGCCGGGGTGTAGAGCCGGCCGGATCGCACGAAGAACAGATTGCTGACCGTACACTCGGTGAGGTGAGATTCCCAATTGAGCAACACGCTGTCAAAGGCCCCAGTGTTGAGCGCTTCTCGTTTCGCCTGAATGTTGTTCAGAAAATTCGTCGCCTTGATTTGTGGGTCGAGAGCGCTTGGAAGATTTCGCCTGGTCTTGGCCACGATCAGACTCACGCCGGTCCGATACCGTTCCTGCGGAGGCGGTTTGAGCGGTTTGGCCATGATCACGATCGTCGGAGTGGGGCAGAGCGCCGGATCGAGACCGATATCTCCGACCCCCCGGGAGATCGTCACGCGAATGTAGGCGTCAGTCTGTTCATTGCCCACGCCGTTGCGGGCCATCGCCTCGTGGAGAACCGATGGCCAGTCCAGCTGTGGAATGGACAGGCCAATGCCGTCTGCCGAGCGTCGCAGACGAGCCAGGTGTTGGTCGCGCATGAAGATTTTGTGGCCGTACGAGCGAATCGTTTCGTACACGCCGTCACCGTAGAGAAAGCCATGGTCGAATACGGAGACGAGCGCCTCCTCCTCCTTGACGAAACGGTCAGTTAAGTAAATCCACCCCATCAGCGGTGTCCGACCGCGCTGAAAAATGCCTGCGCCTTGTGAAGAGTCTCTTGATATTCCCCGGCGGGATCCGAGTCCGCGACGATGCCGGCCCCCACTTGGAGATATCCCTGCCGCCCGGTCATCACAAGCGTGCGGATAATGATGTTCAAATCCAAATCCCCGTTCCACCCGATATAGCCGAATGATCCTGTATAGGGTCCGCGGCGAACGGGCTCGAGTTCCTCAATGATCTCCATGCAACGGATTTTCGGGACGCCCGTGATGGTCCCGCCCGGAAACGTGGCGCCGATGAGATCGAAGGGGGTCGCTTCGGGACGCAGCGTGCCCTGTACGTTTGACACAATATGGCTGACATGTGAATACTGCTCCACCGCCATAAATTCATTGACGTGCACGCTGCCGATTTCGCAAACACGGCCGAGATCATTCCGTTCGAGGTCGACCAACATCACGTGTTCGGCCCTCTCCTTGTCGTTGGCGAGCAACTCCCGGACGAGACGGCGGTCGTCATCGGGATTGCGGCCACGGGGTCGGGTGCCGGCGATCGGTCTGGTGTCAGCACGGCGACCTTGGAGGCGGACCAAGCGCTCCGGCGAGCAACTGATCAGCGACATGTCGCCGAACCGCAGGAGGCCGGAAAAAGGGGATGGATTCACCGAGCGAAGTTGTTGATAGAGCGCCTGCTCGTACTGCAAACGGCCTGCCCCCGATCGGTAGTCTTGTGGGATCTCGATGGCGAACCGATGCGAGAGGTTGGCCTGGTAGATATCTCCGGCAGCAATGTAGTCTTGGCAGCGGCGAACTCGATCGAGATAGGCCTCTCGCGTTTGTTGCGGACCAAATGAGACGGTGGTCAGCGCCAACGGATCAGGCGGTGTCGCCACTGAGCCGGTAAGTCTGGCTTCCCATTCCGCAAGCCGGTCGAGTCCCTCACGATAAAGTTTGTCGCGAGCTTCACCGAGAAATCGATCGAGCGATGGACAAAAGATAACTTGAATTTGATTCGTTCGATGATCGATCGCGGCGACCACCTCGTAGAGTGCGAAGTGCATGTCGGGAAGTGAGAGATCGTCAAGGGCGACTGCCGGCAAGGACTCCAACCGGCGCGCGAAATCATAACTGAGGCATCCGACTGCCCCCCCGAAAAACGGCGGCAGATCGGGCGTTCGTTCGATGCCGGGCAAAGCGATCGTTTGCCGAAGCCATAAAAAAGCATCGTCCGATGATAATCCGGGGGCGAGGGCGGGTCGCGGCAAGACAGAAGCCGGGCGGCTGCCCAAAAATGAGTAGTGCCTGTTTACCTCGCCCTTCCCGCTTTCCAAGAGAAAGGAGGGTTGTGTGGACGAGGCGACCTTTTGATACAGGTCGAATGGACTCTCACCCCGACCGCTGAATGATAGGACAAGCGGCCGTGGGGCACCTTGTAGGAAGGAAGGCTGGGAAAATCGGGTCATCGTCGAAGTCGGGTTATCGCAGGAGCCGTTCACTATACCCCACGGATTCGGTAATTTCCCACACCGCAGCTTGACAAGCTCACGAGTACTCTGCTTGAATTGCGCGCCCGCCATTCGGCAGAGTCCTGATTCAGGACACTCGCCTCAGTGGGTTACCGACCATGCCCCAGTCACAGGATCCGTTTTATGCGGGGCTCGGCCAGGCCGTTCGGATCGGAACGGAACTGCTTGCTGCGCTGATTGTGGGGGGCGGACTGGGCTGGGCCGTCGATACCTATCTGTTGGAGACCGGTCCCTGGGGCCTCGTTCTCGGCTTGATCTTGGGTGCGGCGGCCGGCGTGAGGAATGCTTATCGAATGGCGCAGCGGTGGCCTCAGTAACCGATTAGCGCATCGCGAAAGGGTTCATGGAAGATAGTCCTCTCCATCCGTTTGAGCTTCACAACTATATTCCGATCAATCTCGGCGGCCTGGATATTTCCATCAATAAAGCCGTCATCATGATGTGGGTGGTGGTGGGACTTATTTCCATCCTCATGGTCATGGCGGGGTCTGCCCGCCGACTTGTGCCCGGCAAGCTGCAAAGCCTCGCCGAGATGTTGGTTGATTTTATTCGCGGCATTATTCTGGACACGATGGGAAAGGACGGCATGAAGTTCTTCCCCCTGATTGCAACGCTGTTTCTTTTCATTTTGTTTTGTAATCTCATTGGATTGATTCCCGGTTCTTATACGGTGACCAGCCAGATTGTCGTGACGGCAGTGTTTGCCTGCACCGTCTACGGACTCAGCCTCCTGATGGGCTTCGTGCTGCATGGTGGGAAATTCTTTGGGATCCTGGTGCCACCCGGTACCCCGGGCTGGCTGCTGCCTTTGATGGTCCCGATCGAACTCATCAGCCAGTTGGCTCGACCGATCTCGCTTGCCGTTCGGTTGTTTGCCAATATGACGGCAGGGCACGTGATCCTGGGCGTGTTGTTCGGGCTGGCCGTCAGTGGAGGCTTATTAATCGGGTGGTTGCCGTTCGCGTTCACGATCGCCATGAACGGCCTGGAAGTCGGCATCGCATTCATCCAAGCCTATATATTTACGGTGTTGACCTGCGTGTATTTGGGCGATGCGTTTCATTTGCATGGCCACGACGAGCATGCTCACTAACACGGAGTGACGCGTAGAGGGCGTGGAGCGAGGCAGTCTCAGTTTGCAACGGACCTATTTAGCCAGGGAGGAGTACGAGACGATGGATTCAGCAGCCGCAGCACTTTTGGGCATGGGACTTGCCGCCGCC
>DASTQY010000165.1:0-5408 GCA_035761525.1 Nitrospira sp.
GGGCAGTGGCCACTCGCCTGTTTAAGCGATTGCAGCTGATCTCCGCTTGTTTCATGGCCTTCAGCCATGGGGCGAATGACGCGCAGAAAGCCATGGGGATCATTACACTGGCATTACTCTCCGCCGGTCAAATTCCATCAGCGGAAGTGCCGACCTGGGTGATCGGGGCTTGTGCGGTGGCAATGGGATTGGGAACCGCCGCCGGCGGGTGGCGCATCGTGCGCACCTTAGGGATGAAGATCGTAAAGCTTGAGCCTGTGCACGGCTTTGCGGCGGAGACCGCCGCGGCAACCGTCTTAATGTTCACCGCCCATATCGGCCTGCCCGTGAGCACGACCCATACGATCACGTCATCCGTCATGGGGGTCGGCGCGATCAAACGGCTGTCAGCGGTGCGGTGGGGAGTGACGAGACGAATCCTGTATGCCTGGCTGTTCACACTCCCTGGCGCCGCCATCATCTCGACCGCGATCTATCTGATCATGGGGCTATTCCTGTAGGAGACCGATGCAAGGCGTTAAGCCGGTAAGCGGACAACGAAGCGGCTGCCGGATGGAACGTTTGCTTCCACGTGAATCTGTCCTCCGTGACCCTCGACGATGTGCTTGACGATGGCCAGTCCCAGCCCGGTTCCTCCCAGTTCCCGTGACCGCGCCTTGTCCACGCGGTAGAACCGTTCGAACACGCGCGGCCGATCCGCTTCGGGAATGCCGATGCCGGTATCACTCACCATGAGCTCGACGCCGTCTCCGGGCCCGTCGGTCCGCGTCGCGGGAAGGCGTCGCGCGGAAAGCGTGATTTGGCCGCCCTCCGGCGTGTATTTGATCGCATTGTCGAGCAGATTGGCCAGCACCTGAACCAACCGTTCTTGGTCGCCGGTGATGAGGGGCAAATCGGCGGCGACTTGCGCGATGAGCCGGTGTTGCTTCTTGTCGGCCAACGGCTTGATCATCGCGATCGTACGCTCGATCACAGATCCGATGTGCAGCGGTTCCTGTTTGAATTGCACCTGCCCCGACTCGATCTTGGACAGCTGAAGCAAGTCTTCGAGAATGAGATTGAGCCGGTCGCTTTGCTTTAAAATGATGTCGAGAAAACGCACGCTCGTTTCGGGGTCATCCTTCCCTCCGTCCAAGAGCGCCTCAACATAGCCCTTAATCGACGTGAGGGGCGTGCGCAGCTCATGCGACACATTGGCGACGAAGTCTTTCCTGATATGTTCCAGCCGGCGCAGCTCGGTGATGTCGTGGAAAACGAGGACGGCGCAGGCTTCATTGTCCTGTTCTCCGCCTGCGACCGACGCTTCCACATTGAGGCAGCGCCCACTTGGGAGAAGGATTTCGCCTTCCTGGCCGGTGCGCGCCGCGAGCACCGCGGAAACGAGCGTGTTCAATTTGGGATGGCCGAACACCTCAGAAGATTGGCGTCCGCGCGCCTCATTGCGCGTCACCCCGAACATGCGCTCCCACGCCGGATTCACTTGGAGGATACGGCCCTTGGAGTCCAGTACCATGACCCCTTCTACCATGGAGGTGAGCATGGCCAGCAGCTGAGAACGGTCTTCGGACAGTTCCTCGATTTTGGTCCGCAATTCGCGGGTCATGTGGTTGAGGGTGTCTGCTAAAAGCCCCACTTCGTCCCGCGAGGATGTCTGCACGGCGACCGACAGATTGCCCCCTGCGAGTTGCCGTGCAGCGGCCGCCATATCGGACAGCGGCTTTGTCAGGCTTCTTGCCAGCCAGACGCTCAATCCAACCGCGATCAAAAAGGCGCTGCCGAAAGCCAACGTCAAATTCCGTTGAAGGGTCGTCAGTTCATGTTCCAAGGCGGTCATCGGCAGGCCCAGCCTCAAATAGAGCGGAGCAGATGCTGCACCGCGATCACCGAGGCGAACGGCCCGATACAGTGTGCGCTCGCCGGTGGTGTGGCTTGCCCGAAGATCGGTGCCCGAACCGGTCGCGACAGCTTGTTCGATTTCGGGCCTTGTGCGGTGATTCTCAATGCCCGCCAAATCGCCGTCCCGGACGGCACTGTCCGCGAGCACCCGTCCGGAGGCGTCGATGAGCGTGACGCGCGCACGCGCGCGCTGGCTCAGCTCCCGAACGATCGTTTGAAGCTGAGGAATTGGCGGAAGGGAGGATGCCGTGACGAGCGGACGCAGGTCGAGCGCAATGAGGTGGGTAGAGGTTTGCAGGGCCTCGCCGGATTGAGCCAGTTCCTGTTCTGCCAGCGATCGGGCTGCTAGTACTCCAGCGATGACAAACCCGCAGAGTAAGGCGAACAGAATGGCAAGGGTGACCTTCCAGCGGATGGAAAGACTCATACAAGCCGTGCAAGGCTGTCAACGATTCTCAGTCCAAGACCTTGAGTTTGTAACCTAGTGATTTCACCGACAGGATCGCCTCGTCGAGTAAAGGGATCTTCTGCTTCAGCCGGCGAACGTGAACGTCGACCGTTCTCGTTGTGCCGAAATAATCGTAACCCCAGACCTGATTGAGCAGCACTTCCCTCGTCAGGACCCGGCCGGGATGACGCAGCAGATGTTCCAGAAGTCCGAATTCCTTGGCCGTAAGCGGGACATCCTTTCCCTGTACCGTGACCTCGTGGCGGTCAAGGTCCATGGCTAGCTTGCCGTATTGGTAGGCGGTCTGGCTTTCCTGCCGGCTGCGATCCGTGCGGCGAAACAGCGCTTTGACACGCGCCACGAGGGCTTTAGGGCTGAACGGCTTCGTGACATAATCGTCGGCGCCGAGTTCCAGACCGATGACCTGATCCGATTCCTCGGCCTTTGCCGTCAACATGATGATCGGCAGCATCGCCGTCTCCGGAGCGGAACGTAAACGTTTACAGACCTCGAGACCATCGATTTCCGGCAGCATCAAATCGAGGACGATCAAATCGGGTTTGTTCTGCTTCGCGCTATTCAGGCCTTCAGCCCCGGTGGTGGCTGTTACCGTACGAAAGCCCTCTTTCTCCAAATACAGCTTCACCAGCTGCAGAATATCGCGCTCATCTTCAATGATCAGAATTTTCTTGGCGGGGACACTGGCCATGGAAGGTGCGACCAGCGTACGGGGCAGGGCAGTCGCTGTCAAGCTCCCAGGGGTGACCTGCCGTCTCGTTCTTTTCGGGCGTTCTGAGCGTCGGCTCCGTCTTCCCTTGGCTCTGACGCCGGCGCCATCGTGCTCCTATCTCCAGCGATTTGGGCGGCTATTCTGTTGACGGACCCTCATGAACTCACGTAAGGTGAGTGGATGTCCGGGGCAGGGAAGGGACGGTCATGAAGATCTATCTCGCCAATCCACGCGGCTTTTGCGCCGGGGTCGACCGGGCGATCGACATCGTCGATCTTTCGCTGAAAAAGTACGGAGCACCGATTTACGTCCGCCATGAAATTGTCCACAGTCGTCACGTCGTCAATTCGTTGCGCCACAAGGGCGCCGTCTTCGTCGAAGAGTTGAACGAGGTTCCGGAAGGGTCCGTCGTGATTTTTAGCGCGCACGGTGTCGCTAAATCGGTGTGGGACGAAGCCAATCGCCGCCGGTTACATGTCATTGACGCCACCTGTCCTCTGGTCATCAAAGTTCACAATGAAGTGAACCGGGATTATACACAGGGATACGATCTCATTCTGATCGGTCATGCCGGCCATCCGGAGGTGATCGGGACATTAGGACAAGTGCCGGACAAGTTTCATCTCGTGTCGTCGGTCGAAGATGTCGAGAGGCTATTAGTACAAAACACGACCAACTTGTCCTATGTCACACAGACGACGCTTAGTGTGGATGAGTGCCGGGATATCGTCGGGGCCTTACACAAGCGGTTCCCTCACATCAAAGGACCGCATCAGGAAGATATTTGCTACGCGACGCAGAATCGCCAGAATGCCGTGAAGGAGTTGTCGAAGCTCGTCGATGTGATTCTCGTCATCGGTTCACCCAACAGCTCGAACTCGAACCGCTTGCGCGAGCTTGGTGAACATTGCGGGATTAGTTCGTACTTGATCGATTCAGCCGCCGACATCAACTCCGAGTGGGTAAAGAATGCCAAGGCGATCGGCATCACTGCGGGTGCCTCGGCGCCGGAAGTTCTCGTGGAAGAAGTGGTAGCCTACCTCAAAACCTATGGCAGCGCCGAGGTCGAGGATTTGACCGTCATCGAAGAGGATGTCGAGTTTCTCCTTCCCAAGGAATTGATCACGATCGCTCCGGCCAGCAAGTCTGTGGCCGCGTCCAGATAACCCTCTTCGCGACCCTTCATCTCATCCCAAGTATGGTGGGCATTCAGCCTTCCGGCCACTACCTGCGGTATTTTTCTTTGATTTCCTTCGAGCCCTGTGCTACAAAACCCACCCGTGGTTTTCCCTCGTCCGGTTAGCCTCCGACCAACTACCAAAGGAGCAGGGCATGTACCTCAAGTCGCTTGAGATGGTGGGGTTTAAGTCGTTCGCCGAAGCACGTCTCGAATTTCCCAACGGCGTGACGGCCATCGTCGGCCCAAATGGCAGCGGCAAGAGCAACGTCGTGGATGCCATCCTCTGGGTACTCGGAGAACAGAGCACAAAGACGTTGCGCAGTGAAAAAATGGAAGACGTCATCTTCAACGGAACGGAATTGCGCAAGCCGCTAGGCATGGCCGAAGTATCCCTGGTCATCAGCGGCCTGGATCAAGTCAAAGTGGAAGGTCAGAACGGGCTGCCGGGCCAGTTGTCGGAATACCAGGACCTCATGATCACCCGCCGGCTCTATCGGAACGGGGACAGCGAATACCTGATCAACAAGACGCAGTGCCGCTTGAAGGACATTCGCAGTATCTTGCTGGATACCCGGGCAGGCACGAAGGGGCACACCGTCATTGCCCAAGGGCAAATCGACCAGATTCTCAACGCCTCGCCGCAGGACCGGCGCGAGCTGATCGAAGAAACCGCTGGAATCGTCCGTTACAAGAAACAGAAGGCCGAGGCACTACGAAAATTGGACGCCACTCAGCAGAACTTGCTGCGCGTTCGGGACATCATCGCCGAAGTCAAAAAGCAATTGAACTCGCTTGAACGCCAGGCCCGGCAAGCACGCTCCTACCAGGTGCTTCAGGAAGAAGCCCGGACGCTCGAGGTGCAATTGCTGACCAATGAATTGCGCCGCTTGCGGCAAACCATCGCAGATATCGAGCGCGAACTCGCCACGCTCAGCGGACAGGAATCGGAGCAAGCGGCTCACCAGGCCCGTTTGTCCGCTGAACTGGAACGCCTCAAGCTGTCGATCGCCGACACCGGACTCGTCATCGGCCAACGACGGGAAGAACTCTCGCACATCGAACAGCGACAGGCCCAGGCGTTGACGGCAGCGGAAGTCGAACGGCACAAGGGCGAGCTCTATGAACAGCAACGCCAACAGGGCGCCGAGGATCGT
>DASTQY010000166.1:0-6835 GCA_035761525.1 Nitrospira sp.
TGAAGACCAACAAGGAATATCAGGCCCATCTGTTCGAGTTGCAGATGGCCAACAAAAAGAAGTCCGAAATCGAGGACAAGGTGTTGGCCTGTATGGAAAAAATCGAACAACTCCAAGTGGCGGCAAAAGAAGCAGAGGAAAAGGTTCGAGTCGCCGAGCAGGCCTTCAATAAGGAAAAGCACGTACTCGATGAGTTGGACAGGAAGCTGTCGTCGGAACTGGCCGAACTGGAAGGCCAGCAGCGGGAGCGATCGGCGAAGGTCGAACCGGCGTTGCTTGCCCGCTATGCCAAGTTAAAAGCCTCCAGAAAGGATCAGCCGCTTGCGGCCATTCAGCGCGGTATGTGTTCCGGATGTCGGCTGCAGATCCCTCCTCAATTGATCGCGGAAGTTAAACGCTCTCAGGATCTGCACACCTGCCCCTATTGCCACCGCATGTTGTACTGGGATGGAGAAGCGCAAGTCGACCAAAAGCCCCTGGATCATACAAAGCCGACCGATCTCGAGGTGGGAGAATCGGTGTAACTCTCTTTGGTCTAGGTCGCGGCCTCCTCGAGAACGGCTTTGGTCGTCTTGAAGTGCAGTTTCGCGACAGTTCCCAACCGCTCTTGTCCGTGCTTCTTCACGACCATCCTACCTGCCAATTCAACTGCAGGCGATGCCCCTTTGGGTAAGACGGTGCCGATCTCATCTGAGAGGCGCTTAAGTCGCAACAAGAACTCGGCCCGAGCCACGATCGAGGCGGCGGCAACGGCGAGATCCGATTCTGCCTTCGTGCGCTGCTCAAGCACGATGCGCCGCCCTTTTTCTTGGAGCGCGTTGAGAATCAGCCGCTCATCGCCGAATTGATCCGAGATCGCACGCTCGCAGGAGACGCGTTCCAGCAATGTCTCAAGTGCCTTCGCGTGTCCCCAAGCCAGCAAACGATTGAGGTTTCGGATCTTCCCATAGAGCTCGTTGTATTTCTGGGGACCAATGGCGATGACGCTGTGAGGACAGATCGTCTTGATGTCAGGGGCGAGCTCGAGAATGCGTCCGTCCGAGATTTTCTTGCTGTCTCGCACCGCCATGAGCGTGAGCTCCTCTTGAGTCGTCGCGTCGACGAACACGGCGGCAATGACGAGCGGGCCGAAGTAATCGCCCTTTCCCGATTCGTCGATTCCTATGCGTTCGATCGAAGAGGACGGCATTCTGTTGATCTGTGTGACGCTGAGCAGGTAGTCGATGCTCGTGCGGGCGACGAGTTGCAGGTAGCGTCCCCTGCTTGGATGCGGGGAGCATCCTGCCGGGATCCGCTACATCGGTCAGTGGAAAACCTCGGTGCGAGGCGCTAATGTAGCAGAGCAGCGAAAATCGGTCAAACCCATTGACCTCAAGCGCGTGTGAGTCATGGAGGGACGAGTGATGTACGATGTGAGGATGAAGCGGCATGCGGTGAGCATCATCGGCACGACACTGTCTTTGTCGCTAGCATTCGCGAGCGGATGCGAGACCAATCCCTACACAGGCCGATCACAATTACTGATGACCTCAGTGTCGCAGGAAATGCAGCTGGGTGCGCAGGCATACAACCAGGTAAAAAACGATCCCAAAATGAAACCATCACAGGATTCTAGGGAGATCGAGCCGGTGAAGCGCGTGGCTGCTCGCATCGTCGAGGCGGCGAAACGATCGAAGTACGCAGAGATGGCGCAGCAGTTTCAATGGGAAGTCACGGTGATCAAGGACGACAAGACCGCCAATGCGTTTGCGCTGCCCGGCGGAAAAATGGCGGTGTACACGGGTATCTTTCCGATGGCCAAGACGGAAGCCGGCCTTGCTGCGGTCATGGGGCATGAAGTGGTGCATGCCTTGGCCCGGCATGGGGCGGAACGGATGAGTCAGGGCCAACTCACCAGTGCGGCGCTTAAAGCGGCTGGCGCGGCAGCGGGTGCTAGCGGCATGAATCCGCTCCTTTCCCAGGGGACGATGGCGGCACTGGGAGCAGGAGCGCAAGTCGGCGTGTTGCTTCCTTTCAGTCGGAAACACGAATCGGAAGCGGATTATATCGGCATTCTGCTTGCGGCCGACGCCGGATACGATCCGCGCGAATCGGTGGCTCTATGGGAACGGATGGCCCAAATGTCCGGAGGTGGCGCACCAGCGGAGTTTATGTCCACCCATCCCAGTCATGAAACACGCATCGACCAGCTGAAGAAATGGCTTCCGGAAGCGATGACTATCTATCAGTCAAAGCAACCGGTTCCGGCTGCGGAGTTGCCACCGGTTGGCCCGTAACTTTACGGGTTAGACTATCGACGAGGCTCTTTCTTGCATCACGCTCGTTCATTTCCTATACTCAATCTGCGCGAGGGAGAGGACCGGGTGATCGCTCGTGGCGGTGACGCCGCGGGAGGAAAGTCCGGACTTCATGGGCAGAGCGCTGGGTAACGCCCAGGCGGAGCGATCCGACACCGGCGCCACAGAAAACAAACCGCCGATGGCCAAAGCGACGGGACCCCAATCGAATCGCTGCGGATCAGGTAAGGGTGAAACGGTGGAGTAAGAGCCCACCGCGGGGATGGCGACATCACCGGCACGGTAAGCGTCGCTCGATGCAAGACCAAATAGGAAGACAGCTGTCGCTTTCTTGGAAGCGGCGACCGGCTGGCCCGGCCGAGGTCTTCGGGTAGGTCGCTTGAGGTTCGAGGCAACTCGGATCCCAGAGAAATGATGACCACCGTTGAGGAACAGATCCTTGACGGGACAGAATCCGGCTTATAGGTCTTCTCCACCGCGCTTTCTTACCTTCGTCCAGATTTCTTACTCTTCATAGCCACGTCGGCTGTGTAGAAGCCTGTCTATTGACCTGGCACTATCGTGGTGCTAGGATCTTTGATCTTTGTCATTGATTTTTCAGATAATTCTGGATGATCAGCGGTAATGGTGTATCCACCGATGGCCTGAATCGAATGGGTCAATCTGTGAATGGCCACGGGAGGGATTGGAGGTTCGCATGAAACTGACAGGCGCCGAAATTTTTATAGAGTGCCTCAAGCGTGAAGGAGTGAAAACCCTTTTCGCGCTACCGGGAGGGGTTGTCCTCAAGATTTTCGACATGCTGCATCAACAGAAGGACATTGAAGTGGTGTTGACTCGCCATGAGCAAGGTGCCGGCCACATGGCCGAAGGGTACGCCAAGGCCACCGGCAAGGCGGGTGTGTGTCTAGTGACCTCGGGACCCGGCATGACCAATGTGATTACCGCCTTGGCTGATGCCTACATGGATTCTGTCCCCTTAGTGTGCTTTAGCGGTCAGGTGCCGACCAGCTTGATTGGAAACGATGCCTTTCAAGAGGCGGACAATGTAGGCCTAAGCCGTCCGTGCACGAAGTACAACTTTCTCGTAAAAGACGTGAACGAGCTGGCCTCAACGATCAAGGAGGCGTTCTACATTGCAACCACCGGGCGTCCTGGGCCGGTCTTAGTAGACATTCCCAAAGACGTCTCAATGGACAAAGCGGAGTTCAATTATCCGAATTCCGTGTCGATCCGGGGATACAACCCGACTTATGAAGGCAATAAGTGGCAGGTCAAACAGGCCGCAGAAGCCATCATGAAGTCGAAGAAGCCGATTCTCTACGTCGGCGGCGGCGTGATCTTCTCGGGTGCCTCGAAAGAGTTAATCGAATTGGCCGAGCTCACGCAGATCCCAGTAGACATGACGTTGATGGGGCTGGGGGCTTTCCCGGGCGAACATCCTCTGTCGTTAGGAATGATGGGAATGCACGGCACATACCAGGCCAACATGGCAGTGCACTACTCGGATCTCGTCGTGGCAATCGGCGCTCGCTTTGATGATCGGGTGACTGGCAAGGTGTCCGAGTTCTGTCCCTACGCGAAAATCATCCACATTGATATTGATCCAACGTCGATCAGGAAGAATATTCACGTCGACATTCCAATCGTCGGTGACTGCAAGGCCGTGCTGCGCGAATTGAATCAGATTCTCCGGGCGACAGTAAACGGCGAGCAAAAGGAACTGCGTAAAGCATGGTGGGACCAGATTCGGGAATGGGAGAGCGCGCATCCCCTCAGCTATCAGCAGGAGGCGGACGGCCCCATCAAGCCGCAGCAAGTCATCAAGCGCCTGTATGACTTGACGAAGGACCTGGATCCAATCGTGTCCACGGACGTCGGGCAGCACCAGATGTGGGCGGCTCAGTATTTCAAGATGGCCAAGCCGAACCGCTGGTTGACCTCCGGCGGACTCGGGACGATGGGATTCGGATTTCCCGCGGCAATGGGTGCCCAAGCGGCCTTTCCCGGCCGGCTCGTCCTCTGCATCGCAGGTGACGGCAGTGTGCAGATGAACATGCAGGAAATGGCGACCGCGGTCGTTCACAAACTCCCGGTGAAAATCATCGTCTTAAACAATCGATTTCACGGAATGGTCCGGCAATGGCAGGACCTCTTCTACGAGGGTCGATATGCCTCGAGTTATCTGGACACCACACCGGATTTCGTCAAGCTGGCCGATGCGTACGGCGCCATCGGTTTGCGGGCGTCAAAGGTCAGCGAATTGGACAACGTGCTCAAGGAAGCCATTGCGGCTAAAGGGCCGGTTATCGTGGATGTGCCCACACATCCGTACGAAAACGTCTACCCCATGATCCCGGCAGGCGGGTGCAATCACGAGATGATTTTGGAAGATACGCCGGAGCTGAAACTGAAACAAAGCGGCGGCGCCAAGGTGACTCCGCAGGACAAAGACACGATCTTGACCGCATAGAGGATCTTGGGCCGGTTGCCGAGATCCGGCAGTGGCATTCCCGGCACCGACGACTCAGAGCAGAACGATGGAACACATCATCTTAGTAACGGTCGAGAATAAGTTTGGGGTGCTGTCGCGGATCGCCGGGTTGTTCAGCGGTCGCGGTTTCAACATCGAAAGCCTATCTGTCGCGCCGACGTTGGATCCATCCATGTCTCAAATGACGATCGTCACCTCCGGTGATGAGCGGATCGTCGAGCAGATCGTCAAGCAACTCAATAAGTTGATTGACGTCATCAAAGTCGTGGATTTGAACGAAAGCGATTTTGTCTCGCGTGAGACGGCTCTGATCAAAGTGCATACCAGGCAGGAAGACCGCGCCGAAGCCTTACGCATCGCCGATATCTTTCGCGCGAATGTCATCGATTCGACGCCCGCGACCTATACAATTGAAGTCACGGGTGATCCGAAAAAGATCGAAGCGATCATCAATCTCCTGCAGCCGCTGGGAATCAAAGAATTGACCAGGACCGGCCGGGTGGCCGTTGCCCGGGAACCGCTCCGTTCCACGACGACGCAACCCAAGAAAGTCGCCCGCGAGTAATGAGGCGGGTCCCCCGCCTGCCTTTACGCATCAACCTTTTGCCTTCGGGAGTCCATGATGAAGATTTACTATGACAGGGATGCCGATCTTCAACAGATTACCAACAAGAAAGTGGCGGTCATCGGCTTCGGCAGCCAAGGCCATGCCCACGCCCTCAACATGAAAGAAAGCGGAGTCTCGGTCGTGGTCGGCTTGCGTGAAGGCAGTTCGTGGCGCAAAGCCGAGCAGAGCGGGCTCAAGGTCATGCCCGTAGCCGATGCGGTGAAAGCGTCTGACGTCGTCATGATCTTGGCGCCTGACGAGGCACAGGCTGCCCTCTATCGGCAGGAGGTCGCTCCGAACTTGAAGGCTGGTTCGTACCTAGCGTTCGGGCATGGATTCAACATCCATTTCGGACAGATCGTCGCCCCGTCGACAATCAATGTGTTCATGGTCGCTCCCAAAGGGCCCGGTCATTTGGTACGATCTGAGTATACCAAGGGCAGCGGAGTCCCCTGTCTATTGGCGGTGCATCAGGATCCCAGCGGCACAACCAAGCAGGTGGGTCTGGCCTATGCGAGTGCCATTGGCGGAGGGCGCGCCGGCGTCATTGAAACCAATTTTCGCGAAGAAACCGAGACGGACTTGTTCGGCGAACAAGCCGTCCTCTGTGGCGGCCTGACCTCGTTGATACAGGCCGGCTACGAGACTCTCGTGGAAGCCGGCTATTCGCCCGAGATGGCGTATTTTGAATGTTTGCACGAGGTGAAGCTCATCGTTGATTTGATCTATCAGGGCGGGATCGCAAATATGCGGTATTCAATCAGTACGACGGCAAAATACGGTGATGTGACAAGAGGCCCACGCATCGTCACCGAGCAGACGAAACAGGAGATGAAAAAGATCCTCGGCGAAATCCAGCAGGGACAGTTTGCCAAGGAATGGGTGTTGGAAAATCAGGCGAATCGTCCTGTGTACAATGCCCTGCTGGCCAAAGGTGAGGCGCATCCGATCGAAGAAGTCGGTGCCAAGCTGCGAGCGATGATGCCCTGGCTCAAGAAGGATCAGTTGGTCGATAAGTCAAAAAATTGATGGAGGGGTAAGGTCTGTGGCGGATCGTGCAGCCGGTGTTCCCTTCGCCAAAGAAGGAATTCCCTTCATCGGCGCTGCCGCCGGCATTACACTGATCGCATGGTGGCTCGATTGGGTACCCGTGGCGGTCGTGGGGGCCGTGCTGACCCTCTTCGTGTCCTGGTTCTTCCGCAACCCGCCGCGACGGGTTCCCCAAGGACCTGGGCTCGTCGTCGCTCCGGGTGATGGGGTCGTTCTTGCGGTCGAAGAAGAATTCGAGCCGCGGTACCTGAAGGATCGCGCAGTTCGGATTTCTATTTTCTTGAACGTGTTCGACGTGCACATCAACCGGATCCCGTGTGAAGGCATCGTCGAGAATGTTCAGTACCAGCCCGGCCTGTTCCTGGTGGCCAGTAAGCCTCATGCGAC
>DASTQY010000167.1:0-4985 GCA_035761525.1 Nitrospira sp.
ATGATACTCACATGTGTCTAGTTGTTGTTGAGACCTGAGCGAATATCAGGTTTACTAGCGGTCGAACAACTGAGGGAGGGTCTGCTTGGCCCAGCAGCGCGAGGTTTGAAGTGTACCGGTGACGATGGCTTGTGGCCGACACAGAGAAAATCCGACCTCTTACTCAAGCCCATGCAATCGAGGAATCTTGCCCACTAATCTTCTTGATGGCTGCATAGAGTTCTTCAGTTGCCTTTGATTTTTCGTAGACGCCTGCCGCCCCAGCTTTCTCCATCGCATCAGCGTGATACCCGTATGCATACTCTGTCAACCCGATAATTTTCACGTGCGAAAACTTGTGACTAATCTCGCGCGCTGCCGCGATCCCGTCCATTCTCGGCATTCGAATATCCATAATCACAATGTGCGGTTGGAGTCTTTCCACGCTGGAAATGGCTTCGTCACCTGCTGCTGCCTCCCCTACGACTTCCACGTCCGGGTATGTAGCCAGGATCTGCCTAAGGATCTTGCGGACCAAACACTCATCGTCTACAAGCAGAATGCGAATAGCCGTCATCATTCTCACCTCTAAATACGAGTGGGAACTGAAGGTTGGCGGAATGTAGCATACATGGCAGTAACTGCTACAGCAAAATCGATGTGGTATGTAGGCCTACGGTCCTGTAAGCCGCAACCTACGAGGATAAGTTGAGGGAGTAACAGGGCAGCTTCAAGGCCGAATCAGCCGACCGCGTTGCATAATCATCGCGTCCGTCCTTAGGCCTCTTTATTCTATGTTTGCCCGCCGTGTTCTTTCGGCTGTGTATGACCCTCACCAATTGAGCTGACAGCGCTGTTTGTGGCTACGAGCCCCGCGGAAGCCACAAGCGAATCTTTGTTTCACCTGCCTCAATTCCGCCGAACAAGTGACTTCAATAGCCATCCCCTAGTGCACCGTATGCGATGACAGGCTCAGCTGATCCGGAGAATAAGCGATATACAAACAAAGACGGATGCTTTCGGATCGTCTAAGAATCGTCCCTGTCCGTTTGCGGATTGAAATAAATGCTCAACAAAATGTGGGATGGAAACTAGGGTTTCACCTAGATGTCACATTGAAGAAGATTCATTACGTTCGCACTGTGTTCATCGAAAGGGGGAGATCATGGAAGTGCGCTGGGATACCACGCATCAAGAGAGCAATCCGCCTGCTCCGTCCCAAAATAAGGTTGACCGCCAGATTCAAGACGAACGCGATCCTAGGCTCACTTTAGAAATGGCTATTGAGTGGGCTCACCTCGGTGGGGACTAAGCGAGCAGTTTCGTCAGCCGCTCGACCTCTCTCGTTCACATCGCACATTAGTTCCCCCTCTCGCCGAGTGGAATCTGCATGTCAGCAGAGACTCTTGTACCGCGGGGCCTCACGTTTTTACCCTTAACGGTCACGCACAACGGAATCTTGAATATTTTGTGACCGAAGGCCTACAGCTCCTGCGTTGACATCGGCTGTCGAAGGCAACATACTACGCACGCTTTTTCCTATCTCTCGGGGCAACGCCACCAGACGGATCCTCTATGCAGGTGGCCAGCGAAGTGAAAGACTTCTCGGGCGCTTGTGAACGCCTCCTATCGACGATCGCAATGAACCGACAATTGACCGAGGAGGAAGCGAAGATGATTCAATACTATTGCAAAGAACTTCTCGCTAAGGTTGCACCGCGTTTACATGAACGCTGAATGACGTTCCCACTTTAGCTTTCAGGATCTCTTATTGGCGGCCAGAGCATTCGTCGCTTCTTGATAATTCGGATGGTGAAGTATAACACTTCACCATCTTCAAAGGTTGGGCCCCTTACTCACTCGTTGCGGATTGTCATCCGACGTTTCATTCTGTTATATGATGAATTCTCCTATTTCAGGAAAGGTCTTATGGGGAAAGCCACCGCACTGCAGATCCTCTTGGTGGATGACAATGCGGATATTCGTGAGGCCCTGTGCTCGATTTTGCGCGACTGTCCAGATGTCCGAGTCGTCGGCGAAGCGACTAATGGTGAGGAAGCGGTCTTTACCGCTGAGAAACTGCAACCTGACGTTGTGCTGATGGACGTAAATATTCCTACGCTGGACGGCATTGCAGCGACACGTGCCATAAAAGCAAAACATTCGAACATTGCCGTGGTTGGGCTTTCTGCAAATACGCCTGACTACATGGTCTATGCCATGGTCAAGGCAGGGGCCTATGCAGTGATGCCGAAAGAAAACGCCGTGGAAGATCTGTACGATTTGATTCGGAAAGCGGTGTCATCCATACCTCGCGACCTCGCCGCTGAAGCTGGTGCTGCCCCGCCCGCTTACTGCCAGGGTGAGACGTCGGTCAATGGATCAGCAGGAGAATCAAGTCGCGAGCTGCCCGCCAAATAAACGCAAACTACGTTGATCAGTCAGACCCCTCCACTCCTTTGCTTCCCAGGACGAGTACGAGGGACGTTGTTAAGACATCGGATAAAACGCGCCCCCTCTGCCTACAAGCTTGTAGGCACTCGCTGATAGACAAGTGGACTTCAAAAGACTCAATCTTTCATATTCACAAGCGAGTTAGCCCTCAAGGCTCCTACTTCTTCTTTCTTATCAGCGCAGAACGATCCGTAAAGGCAATGTCAGAAACTAACCATGTCTGGAATTGCACGACGCCCCTAGGCTCTTGCTGATAGACAAACTAAGCGTTTAATCTATATTCCGCTGGTACGTTCAACACGTGCAGGTTTGCCATGCCAATCAGCAAGCAGATATTAAAACTTTACGGACAGTATAGCATCGAGCTGGCGCACCGGTTGAAGGAGGAGGCTCCGTTAAACACCGAGGAACAGGTGTTTATTGAAAATCATCTCTTGATCGTTCAACTCGCGCTGGCCATGTCGAAACATGTCAGACCGGTGTCGATGCAGGGAGAAGGATGAAACAAGCGCTTGTGGTCGACGACCACCCCATCGTGCGTGATGGGATCAAGGAATTGCTTCAAAGGGCGTTTCCATCGGTCGTCATCAAAGATTCTTCAGGGACCGATGGCGTGCTGCAAGAAATCTGCGCGCAACCGTGGGCGTTCGTCGTCCTCGATATCAATCTGCCTGGGCAAAACGGTCTGGACATCATCAAGAAAACGAAAGCTCGCCAACCCGATATTCCCATCATCGTCTTCAGCTTGTACTCGGAACGACAATATGCGGCCCGTGCGCTTCGGGCCGGGGCCGTCGCCTATCTCTCGAAGGAACGCCCGCCGCGTGATTTGATCGAGACGGTGAAGACGGCGCTTGAAGGGGGACCGATCAAAAAGCCTCGGGAAGTCCTGGTGTCTCAGCCGGTGCTCTCGGACCGCGAGGTTCAGGTCTTGGCTCTCTTTGTCAGAGGGATGAGTCGAAAGGAAATTTCTCAAGAGCTCAACATCAATGAAAAAACAGTCAGCACCTATCGTGCAAGGCTTTTGCACAAATTAGATGTGAAAAACCTCGTTGAACTGATCCGCTACGCGGTTGAAGAGGGGCTCGTGGACTGAACCATCCGGCAATAGAAGGCATCGGCCAGCGGTTCAAGATTGACGCAATCCGCTTGATTGTAGGCGAGAAGCCCGGCGAGGGCGTGGTGATCCCGGCGATGCCGCCAGCGATTCCAGAGACGCACTGCGTCTGCACCATTCAAACCAGAGACCTCCGCCGGTCGGTTGATGCCGAAGAGCCGTTCAATAGCTTTAAGACCTCCTCCGTACCCTAACCGTCGTCCAATCGCGCATAGATCCATATGGGGATGGTCAAGCGGAAGATCTGGGAACTGATTCAATAGCCTAGGGACATCGAAGGCCGTTCCACAAAACGTCACGAGCAAATCGTATCGACGCAACTCTTCCGAAAGTGCGACACCGTCCAACGATTCCCCTCGGACGAACGAGCGCATTCCCTTTCGACTGTAAAGTCCCACCACGGTGATCCGACCAAACGCATCCGTCTCGATGTCAAGATAGACAGCTCCAGTTCGAAGCCATTCATAAAGACGCCAGTGGTCCCGGGACGGCAGGGCCACGCCGAAGTAGCGGGCATCGCCGCCGGCATGCCGCTCGATCGCTCTCAAGACTTCCCGGTCGTAGCGTGTCTTGCGGACAGCTCCTATCCCGCAGATCGCACGTGCCGACACGAACCCGGCCCATGACAGCAGACCCTGTTGCCAGAGAGCTCGTTCCGTTTTGACCCCTATGCCTGGGAGGAAACAAAAAGAAGACTCAATCACTATGGTCTCATTTGCTGCAGACGTTTCATTGGTGGAACAACCGACTGCAAAGTTTTGGCCTTATTGGGTTCTCAGTTTATGGCCGACCGACTGCGGATGTCCCACCGTCCCGTCCGGAGCCTTGGCACCTTCGGGCCAAAGATGGAAGATAATTCCATCGGTTTTGGCCGCGAGCGCTGCAATTTCCTTTGCCTGTGCTTCGGGCATGTCCAGCACCTGGACACGACCAGTCCCGATCTCCACCTCATGATCGTGGTAGTACTTGTTCCATATCTCCAGGGGTACATGGGCACGTGTGACTGATTTTGCCACGAAATATTCAATGTCGGTCAAGAGTGCGTTTGGATCAGTCGACTCAAACAACAGGCATTGAATAACTTCCGGAGAGACGGGCTTGCAGTAGTGATGGTAAGGTCCGTGGACTGTGCCATCCTCGAATTTATGAGGCGCCATCACATGAATGGCGTAACCCTGGGCCGGTGTAGGTTTGCTGGCTCCAGTTTGAGTGCCACCGCCCGGCATCTCCGCACAGCCGGCTAGGATGGTCAGCGCCACCGCTCCAAAGAGTTCAATGCATCGTGTTCGCATGTCAAGCCTCCAGTCTTGAAGTAACACACAACGATAGGGCAGCTCACCATTTTGGAGTGAGCGGGCACTCCCTGAACCCTCACCTACTTGGGCAATTTGGGCACTGTGACTTTCAGCGGTGCTCCGGTCAAGGCCTTCAGAAA
>DASTQY010000168.1:0-3702 GCA_035761525.1 Nitrospira sp.
CGATAGTCTATTTGACGTTCTGCCTCCTGCTTTGGTCGTCGTGTGAACCTATCGCCACCAAAACGTATCAAGTCCGCCAACGAGCTTTTACCTATACACCGTCCTCTCTGATCCAGGATTACCAGGAAGAATACACCTACATCGAACAGCGACGGCGAGCAGTCATGAGCGCCGACAGGGACATAGATGGAGACACCTTCCCTCGAGCGGAAAAAGTTCCTTCGCACCTCAGCGGATTGGCTTTCTCAGGCGGCGGAATTCGTTCAGCAACCTTTCATTTGGGTATCCTACAGGCGCTCCAAGACATGGGCAGTTTGCCGCAAATTGACTATCTCAGCACAGTCTCAGGCGGGTCTTATATCGCCGGGTGGATGCTCGCCCACTTGGGGCAGGAGCTTGACGATCCTTATGGCAATCTTGTCCAAACACCGGATCAAGCCACGCTACTCGACCCTCATGGCGATTTTGTTACCCACCTGCGTCACCATGCCGGCTTTATCCGAGAAGGCGGGTTTTGGGAAGGCCCCAAACTGATTTGGGGCTATCTGTGGCGGCTGATCCCCTACTATGTCTGGGATCTTGTCTTACATATCAAGACACCGCCCGATATCGGTAACGAGCTGCATCTCTTCACCCCTTATCAACACCGAATCGAGGTGACCTATCTGCGCGGCAAACACGAGACTCCTCTGGTTCGGTTGAACCGGAAGGACGTCGATGCCCCTTACCTCATCATCAATGGGAATCTTGTCAATCGCGGTCGTCCAAGGGGCTATGAGACCGAATCGGACCAACCGTATCGCGACAATTACAACTTTGAATTCACGCGCGACTATACCGGATCCGATGGACTTGGCTATGTCCAAAGTGCCGGGTTCGGTTTACCGGTCGTGGAAGCGCAAACCCAGGACGGCAGCCCCGCCTCATTCAATCCCCGCCAGGTCGTTGTACAGGACCTTACGGAGGGAACCTGCCACAAAACATGGGGAGAACGGATCAGGCCGCACGCCTGTGTGCGTTTGTCACAAGCCATGACCGCATCAGGCGCGGGACTCGATCTCGACAGCCTCGTCCAGGAATGGTATCGCGACGATATCGCCCGTTTGACACTGGGTATCCTCACTGCACCCTTCAACCTGAACAACGAATATCAGACGTGGAATTTTGCACGCCGGCATAACACGACTTTGGGCACCATCTGGGACTACGTGTTGATGCTGAGCATTCAACGCATCTGGCCGGACACCAAAAGCCGATGGATCGAAATCACCGACGGCTCGTTTTACGACAATCTGGGCGCCCAGACCTTGTTGCGTCGCCAGGTGGCGCATCTCATCGTGGGAGACGCCACCCTGGATACGACCTGGCAATATGACTACTTGTACAACCTTCAAGCGCGCATCAAGGGCTATTTTGGCCCGGGAGTGGAGTGGTGCGGTGAAATCCCGCCGAAGAATGAGATTGTCTGGTACCGCCGATTTTGGGTGATCCGCCCGGACGGTGTTCCGACCGTGCTTCACTATCTAAAACCTTATGCCTACAATCCCATCTTGTTCAGACAAAACCCGTCGCTTCTTGCCCCGGGGAAGATTTACGTGAGCCCCGAACCTGAGAGCGGTCGTTCCCTCGTCACTCATCCCTTAACCAGCCCGCCGGTCAACCCGACTCATTTGGACGCAAATTGGCTCCTTCCGCTCGTGACGGACCGGGCCTCATATGAGAAGGTGAAGCTGGCGCTCAAGAAAGTGAGCAAATTCGTCGACTCCCCCACCGGCGAAGAATTCCCTCAGACGAGCACGATATTCCAGTGGTACAAACTCGAAGAATTCGAAGCCTACCGCCAGCTCGGCTATCTCATGGGTTGGGCGTATCTCTCGACAGTCACCTATTCGGCCGACGAACTTGCCCCGGCGGCCTCCTGCAAAACATTGTGAGGGGACAGCTTCCTCGTTTCTAAATCCGTCCCGTGAGGTACGACCGGATGTTCTCCATCCGGCGGCGATTCACGCCCAGGTCGCCATAGCCGACCCGGGAGGCGGACCGGAAGTGAATCGTCTTGCTGCCTTCGTCGAAAACAAATTCCACATCATCGACGAACCGGATGAGCAAGCTGGTGAATTCATAGTGGAGGTACTCCCCATCCTCCTCGACCAGTCTGGTACGGGCCAGGCTCGCGATGGTTGCCTTCAGAAGGTCTTTCGTCTCTGCCAGTGATTTCTGATAGCGGTAGGGCGCGATCGCATGCTGAGTATCAGCGTGGGACGCAAGCGTCGACACACAATTGGGACTCGAAGGACAGGGCGGCAATGAACGTGGCGGCATTGATGAGGGACTCTACGCCCTTGGATACCCTGCGGCAACCCCCCATTTCTCTGTGAACTGCTCACTCACTCGATGACACGGCTGAATAGGACCTTGCATCTCAATAGACAATGGTCGTCAAGGGCGGCTGCGGCTCGGCCCTCATCTCAACACGCACCGAGACTCGTCCAATGATTCGCCCATCCTCGGTTTCCACATCGATACGCCAGTCCCCAGGATCGAGACGTTGCTTGAAGGTATATGCTCGATAGCCGCCTTCCCGACCGCCGGATATCCGGACAGGAATTCTATCGGCATGTCTAAACGGTAGCTCCCGGCTTGGACGGAAAGACCAATGATGGTAGACAGTGGCATTCAGTGCGACCGGCGCGAACACGGCCGTGAAGCAATACACCGGCTCGTCAGCAGGAAACGTGTTGTTCGATTGCTTCCAGACTTGATACCAACTTCGCTCAAATGACAGTTCAAACCGATCGTCTGATTTTTTGACTTCATGGTAAATCCCGCCGAAGGTCATGGAGAGCGGCACGGGCGGAATCCAGTTCAGAAAATAAAATCCCACTAATAGCACAATGACGGCAACGGCGGGCACGCCCACGCCGACGGCCTCGCGCCTGGATCGATCTGGATTGTTCCGATAGATGAGCTGCACGACGCGAAACGTGACTGCGCCGCTCAAGACAGCGCCTCCGAGAAAGACCAACACGTTCATATAGCCGATCATCACGGGTAAGAAAAATGTGAAAAATCCGAAGCAGACGAGCGCGTATAAGCTTACCAGTAAGCGAAGGTTGGACAGGCGGTCTCGTAGAAACTCGTTGGCCACCAGAAAAAGCACCAACAGGCTGAAAAAGACAGCCGTACTGGTTAAGGTGGCGCTGCGGAAATAGAAGATGGCGTACGCGCTGAATAGTCCGCCCAGAAGAAACTGGCTGGCCATCGGATAGAAAGGCCGCGTTTGGAGCACCCACCGTGCGACGGGGGAAAGCGTCTTGAGCTGCGCAGGATCCGGCGATGGCTCAATGCCCAGCCGCCCGGTGAGGACAATCAGGAGTCCCAGAAGCAACAGATAGAGAAGCAGCACCAAGTTGTCGAGGAGCCGATCGATCCGCGTTAAGGTGAGGGTGTCATAGGTCACGCCGGACAGGAAAAATACGGCGGGCATGAACGGCTTGGCCAGCAGTGACTGGACCCTGGAAAGCGGGCGCATGTGTCTACTGTGCGGAATCCGATGCCTTTGAGCAACGAAAATGTGACTTGGAATAGGATCAGAGGAGAAGACCTGAGCACGAAGCTGACGTTGTTTCAGCAGTCTCGTCAGACGAAGGCAGGAAGCGGCGCGTAGACGAGCGGCTCTCCGATCAGTCGTTCCAGCCACCC
>DASTQY010000169.1:0-2188 GCA_035761525.1 Nitrospira sp.
TCTGCCCGCCCGCTGGTGGCAAAACATCTTGCATAATCAACGGGCCCTCCTGCTGAAAGGTGCCCTGTTGTTCAAGGATCGCGTCGTCTTAACGGATGTCCCCTTCCACCTGACGAGGTGACCATGAAGCCACAGTATCGATTACAACGGACGATTACTGCTCGGATGCGAAGGCTGATCATCCTGCTCCATTGTTTCGTGTTCGTGCTGACCGCCGGTATGCTCGCGGAACACGCCCATGCGTTCAAAATAACTGAACCGGCGGCAGGGACCAAATTGGGAGCGGGACAAACCGTCACGGCTCACGTCGATCTCGGAAACGACACGGGCATCATCAAAGTCCGCTATTATTGGTATGGAGAGCAGGACGACACACTCGTCGAACAAGATGATGCGACCGCGATGGGATCGATCATCGCTCCGGTTGCGCTGGTCGGTCTGTCGGATCACGATCCGGCGTTCGGGGGCAAATTGGTCGTCCCGAAAGAGGGGATCGGCCCAATGCGACTCCTTGCCGTAGCGGAAATCTCACGGGGACGACTGGGCTCGCGCTCCGTGTTCGACGAAATTCTGATCCAGGTCGAGCCGAAGGCCGCGCTGACGACGATCGATTTCGAAACGGACAAACCGCTGCAGCTCGGACGTTCCGGGCAGTCGTCGGCCTTCGGACACGTGGATTCGATGGGCAAAATCTTCGAGCTTCCCGTGGTCGGCGACTTTGCCGACGGAGTCACCCGGCGCATCAGCGCGCCCTCGACGGGGACAAGTTACGATTCCTCGAACCCGAAGGTCATCAAAGTGCTGCCAAGCGGGCTGCTGCAGATTGTGGGCAATGGGAAAACCATCATCACCGTGAAGAATCGTGACAAGCAGGCGCAACTGGATGTGGACGTCAACGTCAATGAGGAGCCGAATGAACCACCGGTCGCCGACGCCGGTGGCCCGAAGACCGTCAAAGCGGGAACCAAGGTCAAGTTGAACGGGCTCAGGAGCCAGGATGCCGAAGGTGAAGCACTGTATTATGCCTGGAGCCAGGTACGCGGAAGTAAAGTCGCACTGCTGGACGTCAATGGGCCCGAAGCGACATTCCAAGCTCCGCAAGTGTCCGAAGCAAGAACCTACCGGTTTAAATTGAGAGTAACGGATAAGAAGGGCGCTGATAGCGTCCCGGCATTTGTGGATGTGACGGTCGAACCGTAAACTGCCCGCCTGGGTGCGGCGGCCTTGTAGGGGCAATCTCCTGGCGATTCGTTTCTCCCCTCTCCACTGACCCGCCTCATTTGACCCGCATCATTTTCATTTCGACCGGAATTCCTGCTCAAAGCCCGGAAGGATCGCTTTGAAGAACGCGTTCTGGATGAGGCCGATCACAATCTGGACAATTTCTGTCCGCGGCCTGTGCGCACTGCCGGACATATCGACCTTGGTGGCAACTTCATCACGAGGGACATTCTCAAGCAACGTAGAGAGGTCTTCTATCGCCCCTTCACGCACCTTCTCGAGGGGGTTCTTCTTGCGATCCTGCGCTTCGTCATAGACGTTCAATTTTCTCACTAACGGCTTCACATACCCGCGAATCCTCCCGTCATTCAACAAGACCTCGGAATAGCAGGAAAACGTCCCGCCTACAGTGTCGAACTTTCCATGGGCACGCAAGAGATTATTCATTGCCCGGATCGGGGTGCCCGCAATTTTCACCCTTAATTCGAAGTCCGGGGACTCATGCTCCTGGCGCAGAATACCGGTGACACTTGTCTCGCCGTTTCCCATGAATTTCCCCCGCAACTGCATGGAAGCGGCCCCTTCTTGCAATCGATTGCTGTAATGTTGGAGGCTGGCCTCCGCATCGGCCAGGAACACGCGGTATTCAGGCTGGGCGGCTTGATTGACAAACCCGAACTCGCTGTTGACGATGGTGATTTCCTCTACTCGGACGAGCGCATCTTCCTTCGCATGAACCTGTTGGGCCGTGCTGACCGTCGCTCTCGCCCTTGCCTCTTCCGCTCGTTGCGTCTGTTTTGCATGGACGTAATCCGCATGGAGCCCGTCAATCCTGAGCCGCTTCAAGTTCACCAGCTTTGCAGTCGGTGCATATTCCACGGACCCTTCAGCTGACATGCTGCCTCCATTGAGGAAAAGGTTGTATCGAGTCGACACCGGCACGAGTGTACCCAAGGGTACGTTCTCT
>DASTQY010000170.1:0-2261 GCA_035761525.1 Nitrospira sp.
CTTTTCGTGAAGCCAGTGGCCGATCGTGAGTGGGAAGTCCTGATGAAGGGAACTTGGCGGGCCGGGCAAGCCATCGAAATCGACGGAGAATCCGATGTCACCGTTCTCTCGCGGGAGGGCGGCCGAACGGTCGTCCGGATCAACGGAGCCTGGCCCATCCCCGAGTGGTTTCGGGTACACGGCTGCATGCCATTGCCTCCTTACATCAAGAGGCTGCCAACCGATCAGGATCGGGAGTGGTACCAAACCGTGTTCGCACGGGACGAAGGGGCCATCGCTGCGCCTACCGCCGGCCTGCATTTCACTCCGGCTCTCTTGAGCCAGTTGACGGATCGACACATCGATCTGGCGACGATCACCCTGCATGTTGGCGTAGGGACCTTCAAGCCAGTCACCGCAGAGTGCCTCGAAGAGCATCGCATGGACGCGGAATGGGTGGAAGTCGGAACAACCGCCGTGCGCGCAATCGAGCGCGCGAAAGCGGGTGGACGAAAGGTTGTGGCCGTCGGTACCACGGTGGTTCGTGCCCTTGAAACAGCGGCTCTGCAAGGGATGCTGCAGCCGTATCGAGGAGAAACGAGTCTGTTCGTGAGACCAGGATTTCAGTTCAAGGTGGTAGACGCGCTCTTGACGAATTTCCATCTGCCTCAGACGACCCTCCTGATGTTGGTCTCCGCGTTCGCAGGCACGGGGTTTCTACGTCGCGCGTATGAGGAGGCCGTGCAGACCGGCTACCGCTTTTACAGCTATGGAGATGCGATGTTGGTCACAGACCGGTCGTCTTAGAGCAGTTCCCGGTGGATAGCAATCGGAAGGGTCGCCTTAAGCGATTGGGCATAGGCCATCAGCGCGCGCTGCTGCTTCTGAAACAGCACGTCTTGAATGGTTCGTTCTTTTGCCGCCGCGGCTTTGCCCGGATCGGGATCCGGTTGTCTGAGCATGAGGGCTTGTGCTTCCGCGAGCTCGGACGGCGTCAAGGAGACGGCGTTACTGACGAGTACGCGGGCCTTCACGCTCAACAGTTCTCTTGCCTGCATTGTCTCAAAGATTGAGGGCGTCAAATGGTTGGCTGCCAGCAATCGTTGGTAGCGTTCAGGATCAAATTTGCCGTTGTTCTGGAACTCAGGAATTTGCATGATCGACTCGCGCAGCTCGTCATCGGCCACCGTCAAACCCATGTTGTGCGCGGCGACCAGCCACACCCGATTCTCCACCAATTGCTCGACCACATATTGCTTGATCGTTTCGTCCTTAAAGTCTCCCGGAACCTTTTCCTTGTAAAAGCGATAGGTGTTTTCATATGCGCGTTTGAATTCATCCAATGAGATGGGGAGATCGCCCACCGTTGCGACGACCGAGCCGGATTGCTCGCCGAAACCCCACCAGCCCATGCCCACGATGAACGACACGGCGATGAATCCCATCGTGATCGCCAAAAACCACGGATATTTTTCGTTCGCGAACCGTAAGATCTTGATCATGGACCGGGATCCCTCCCGACAAGTGAAATAGTCGCGGATTGTACCCAGCCTCCTGTGCCGAAGGCAAGTTTCTCAGTGCCCATGGGCCTCGCCGTCGTGGCGTCAAAGAATGGTGATTCGTTTGTGCTAGGTCCTGGTCTTTGTTATACTTTGCCCCTAATTACGAGGAGATCCTTGGCGGAGCAGGTGGCGTTCCATCCATTGGGTGCAGGGATCTACCCGAAGGCGACGGTTCTCAATCGATTCATCGCGAAGCTCATTGACGTTTTTCTCGCGGCAGCTGCCGCCGAAGTCATTGTGCCTGTCGGTTTGCTCGCAGGAGTCGCCTATCTCTTCGTGGCCGATGGATTTGCGGGCGGTCGGAGCATCGGTAAGCGGCTGATCGGCCTTCAGACGGTTCTTCCTGATAGCCGTGAACCGGCAGGATTTCGAGAGTCCATCATTCGCAATATTCCTTTCGCGGCGGCGCAGGTATTGTTTGTCGTCCCTTATGTCGGCTGGCTAGCCTCGACGGTGATTGTCGCGTTCGAAGCGATCTTGATCATTGGAAACGAGCAGGGCCGCCGGCTCGGTGATGAACTGGCGGGGACCCAGGTGTTGGACGCGGGCCGATTGGCATTGCCCGAGTAGGAACAGGCGCATGTGAGGCTGGCGTGAGCCGCGTCATCCAGGATTCGGTTTGCATGTGAAGGGAGAGTGACCGTGGGTTTTACGAGTGACGTGTTCGGCTGGTTCTCGAACGACCTGGCCATCGACCTGGGCACAGCCACGACGTTGGTG
>DASTQY010000171.1:0-5459 GCA_035761525.1 Nitrospira sp.
GATTGGAGCGGGCACTGTGCCTCAACTCCCAACGGCGGGGACGACTCTTCCCGATGAGCCCCCCGCCCGCTTCCCCTACGATTCTTTCTTGATCTGCTCGGCGAGATAGTTTTCCAGCCCGATCTGCTTGATCGTTTCCATCTGTGTTTCGATCCAGTCAATGTGCTCATCGACATCTTTGGCCATGTCTTCCAGCATGTGGCGCGTGGTGAAGTCCATGACTTTCGCGCAGTGGACGACGCCATCGTTCAGCAGTGCCAACATCTCCTGTTCGGCCTTCAGATCGAGCTTGAGCTGCTCGGGCACGGTCTCTCCGACGTGAACGGTATTCATTCGCTGCACGTTCGGAAGGCCTTCGAGATAAAGAATGTGTCCGATCAATTCGTCCGCGTCTTTCATTTCGTCGATGCTGCGCTCGCGCACCTTGTGATAGAGGCGCTCGTAGCCCCAGTTTTCGCACATCTTGCCATGGACGAAATACTGGTTGATGGCCGTGAGATCGGCCGTGAGAATCTTATTGAGGAGATTCACCACTCCTTCCTTTGCCTTCATAGCTGTCCTCCCTTCACCAACGAGTCAGATGCCGTTTGTGCACAGGCACGTGATTCATTATCATCAGGACTGACAGCGCTCGTCAACTCACCTGCCAACGCATTTTGATTTCATCTCTCAGTGTCGACGACATGTATTCTCAATCTCGAACAATCAAAGAAAATAATGGAACGAAAATTCGTTGCTTGATCAACGGGGTCAAGAGGAATGAGAAGGAAAGGAAAGCGTGCAGAGAAGCGCTTATCCCGCTTCGCGGTAGCCGCAGTCTTCGTTCCGACACTGCACGCTTCGGCCGGCTTGCTTGCTCACTTTTTCGATGAGAAACGGCGCGCTACAGGTTGGGCAGGCCTTCGGGATCGGACGATCCCACAAGGCATATTCGCAGGCCGGATACTTGCTGCACGCAAAAAACGACCGACCTTTTCGCGTGCGCTTCTGGACCAGATCACCACCGCAGCCAGGCTGTGGACATTTCACGCCCAACGCGAGCGGCTTGGTCGTTTTGCATTGGGGGTACGCGGAACAGGCAATGAACTTGCCGAAGCGACCTGTCTTCACCAACATCGGGCTGCCGCATTTCTCGCAGACCTGGTCTGTGGTGAGTTCCTGCTTCGGGACGATTTTGATCGTGCCGTCAGGCAGTTTCTCGAAGTTCTGGGTGTTCTTACAGGGCGGATCCTCCTTGTAGCCGGGACAGGCCAGGAACTTGCCGTTCCGCCCCCACTTGATTTCCATCATCCGGCCGCATTTCTCGCAGGGAATGTTCGTTGGAGGCTCGACCGTATCCTTCGGCCCGGGAATGTTCTTGGCCTTCTCCAAGTCCGCCGTGAACGGGTCGTAAAAATCGCGAACGGCATCGACCCAGGGTTTGTTGCCTTCTTCAACCTCATCGAGTTCCGCTTCCAACTGTGAAGTGAAGTCGACATTCACGACATCGGGAAATCCTTTCAGGAGGAAGTCGTTGACGGTACGGCCGGTTTCAGTGGGAAGAAACCGCCCATCAACTTTTTCGACGTACTTGCGTTCCTGAATGGTCGAAATGATGGCGGCATACGTCGAGGGCCGTCCAATGCCTTTCTCTTCCAATTCCTTGATCAGCAGCGCCTCGTTGTAGCGCGGGGGCGGCTGAGTGAAGTGCTGCTTCGAAGTCACCCCGGGAATGGTCTGCTCGGCCTGTTCGACCAAACGCAGACGTTCGCCCTCCGTCAACTCGGGTAGTTGGCGCTCGGCTGTATCCTCTGCCTCTTCCTCCTGCTTGGGCTTCTGTGCGAACAATTCTTTGTCGACTCCCTCCATATAGACAATCGTATGACCGGGAAACTTCACGATCGTCCCGCTGGAACGGAAGACGTACCGGGCGGATGTCTCGAGAGGGGTGGATTCGACCCGTGTGACGTCTAGGATGGCGGGGACCATCTGAGAAGCAATGAAGCGGTTCCAAATCAACTTGTACAGATTGTATTGATCCTGTTCCAGATAGGGCCGGATCGATTCAGGATCACGCGCGGCCGAGGTCGGCCTGATCGCTTCATGAGCTTCCTGTGCCGCCTTCGAAGTCTTATAGACATTCGGCACATCGGGAAGGTATTCGGCGCCGAACCGCTCCTGAATCACCTGCCGGGCGTCAGCCATCGCTTCCTGTGAGATTCTCGGCGAGTCCGTTCTCATATAGGTGATGAGACCGGTGGATCCTTCGCTACCTATCTCCACTCCTTCGTATAGTTGCTGCGCAAGAGTCATCGTCTTTTTAGGCGTGAAGTGCAGTTTCCGGGCCGCCTCCTGTTGCAACCGGCTCGTAATGAAGGGAGCGACGGGATTTCGTTTCTTTTCCTTCCGCTCGATGGACGTGACCGCAAACGCTTTGCCCTCAATCGCCGACACGATCTGGCCAGCCTGTTCGGCGTTTCCAATCGACGCTTCTTCTCCATTGATACTATGGAGCTTGGCTTCGAACGGCGGCGGGTTGGTTCCCGCAAGCAGCACGATGATCGACCAATACTCCTCCGCACGAAACGCTTCGCGCTCGGCCTCCCGCTCGCACATGAGTCGAACGGCCACGGATTGGACGCGGCCCATTGAGAGACCTCGGCGGACCTTGTTCCACAGCAATTGGCTGCCTTGGTAACCCACAATCCGATCAAGAACACGACGAGCCTGCTGTGCGTTTACCAGCTTCATATCGATCTGGCCGGGAGATTGCAGCGCCTGCTTGATTGCCCGCTCTGTTATCTCGTTGAAGAGAACCCGAAAGACTCTCCCATCGTTCTTTTTCTTGGACTTGCCGCGCAGCTCCTCAGAGAGGTGCCAGGCGATGGCTTCTCCTTCTCGATCCGGGTCAGGTGCCAGAAAGATTTTGTCTGCTTCCTCAGCCTTCTTCTTGATATCAGCCAACACCTTCGACTTTCCCTTGATCGTGACGTACTGCGGCTTGAAATTGTGCTCGAGATCGACACCGAGCTTGCTGGTGGGCAGATCCTTGATATGCCCGACCGACGCCATGACGGTGTAGCCCCGACCCAAATATTTCGTAATCGTTTTTGCCTTCGTGGGAGATTCTACGATGATCAGCGATTTCGCCATGTCGACTCCAGATTCACAACTGTCCCTCTATCATCCGTACCAAATATAGCAGATGAGTGCAACCAGACCGCCGGACAATGGACGGTTTACGCCTTGAGATACCGCTGTCCAGGTAGTTGACGCACGCGCCGTTGGAGCTCAAGTGCCAGGAGCGATGCCATCACGGCGGCCACGGGCAACCCGGTTTGCTCATAGAGATGGTCCACCGTCAGCGGATCGTACGAGAGGGCATCATACACTAGCCGTTCGTGATTTCCAAAATCTTCGCCGACTGCCTTCTTTCGAGGCGCGGAGAGTCGAGCGCGCGTCGCCGGTTCGAGTTGCGGCGCGATGGCGTCGATCACATCTTGCCCCTCCTCGATCAATGCGGCGCCCTCCTTGATCAAGGCATGTGTGCCTCGGCTGGTTTCGGCTCTCACGAATCCTGGAACGGCAAACACTTCGCGTCCCTGTTCGACCGCGAGGCGCGCGGTAATCAACGATCCGCTGTCGATGGCTGCTTCCGTCACAATAACGCCAAGCGATAGCCCGCTGATGATTCGATTCCGTCTCGGGAAATGACCGCTATGCGGCGGAGCATCGAGCGGTAATTCCGAAACGACGGCTCCTCGCTCTTCGATCTCATGACGGAGCCGTTCGTGTTCTGCGGGATACGTTCTCCCGAGTCCGCAACCCAGCACAGCGACCGTGCGGCCGCCGGCTGTAAGGGCACCTCGATGCGCAGCGGCATCAACTCCGCGCGCCAAGCCGCTGACGATGGTGAACCCTGAGGCTGCCAACTCGTTTGCCAAATGCTCGGGGATCACCCGTCCAGCCGGCGTCGCACGCCTCGCGCCAACGACTGCAACGGCCAGTTGGTCAGATTCCTCGAGCGAGCCCGAGACATACAGGAGCGGAGGAGGGTCTGCAATCGTCCGCAGGCGTGACGGATAGGCAGAATCCAGAATCGTCCGCACGCTGATGCGCTTCCGTTCGATGGCACTAAGTTCCCGTGCGATGCGCCGGCACACTTCACGGTCCGGTCCTCGCCTGATTACATCGGCCAATCGTGGGCTGCACCCTCTCTGCACCAGCTCATCCGCCGGTGCTGCGAGAACCGCATCCGGACTGTGCCACTCCCGCACGAGAGCGAGAAGCGTATGATCGCCTATTCCTTCGAGCGTGCGAAGCCTCATCCATGCTTCGAGCGAACCGGTTTTTGAAGCCGCGAGAGATTGCACGTCGCCTCACGTGTGGCGGGACTCGACCGCCGGACACGTGCCCGGCCGTGGAGTTCGCTGCTACATGACCACGAGATCGTACTGCTCTAAATGCAATTGTTCATCGGGCATGACGTGGACTTTGGCAGCACATTCCCGCTCGAGCGCTTCAAGTCCCTGCCGTTCCTCGTCCTGTAGCAGACCTGCCACGGAGGGATGCGCGCCAACGACAATCCGCTGTTGCTCGGCGCCACTGCCAATCTTTCGAATCTCGCGGAAAATTTCGTACGCCACCGTCGTCGGTGACTTCGTGTATCCGCGACCTTCGCAGTACCGGCACGGTTCTGACAGCGAGCGCAGCAGATCCTCCCGCACACGTTCGCGGGAGATTTCAATTAATCCCAGGTCGGAAATACGGGAAATTCGAGTGCGAGCTTTGTCGGATGCCATTGCATCCACCAGGGCATGATACACCTTGTCCCGGTTCTTTTCCCGCTCCATATCAATAAAGTCGACGATGATGATCCCGCCGATTCCCCGCAACTTCACCTGATAGGCCACTTCCTTAGCCGCTTCCAAATTGTTACGGAGAATCGTTTCCTCTTGGTCGCGTTTGCCGACGAAGCGGCCCGTGTTCACGTCGATCACCGTCATGGCCTCCGTGTGATCGATCACCAAGTATCCGCCTGACTTCAGCCACACCTTTCGACTTAGCGCCCTTGCCATTTCCTGCTCGACACCCAGGTGATCGAAGAGGCTCTCGTCCTTATCGTAAAAATGGATACGCGAGGTCTGCTCGGGAGAAAACCGCTGGACGAAATCGCGGACGGCGTCGTACTCCTGGCGTGAATCGATCCACAAGCGCTCGACCTTTTTGCCGAATAAATCACGGACCACCCGGAAGCTCAGGCTCAAATCCGTATGCAAAAGCGCCGGCGCCGCCAGTTGATCGCGCTTTGTCTTGATGTCTTGCCAGAGCACGTGCAGAAAATCGACGTCGGATCGCAGTTCTTCCTCCTTGACCCCCTCGCTGACCGTTCGGACGATGTACCCACAGCCGGGATTGCGGACCCGCTTCATGATGTCCTTCAAGCGCGCACGCTCCTCGTCCCGAGCGATTCTGCGGGA
>DASTQY010000172.1:0-9629 GCA_035761525.1 Nitrospira sp.
CAGAGCAAGTGAAAGCCAGCTTGAAAGTCTAAATCCCATGTCGCTTCAACAGTTGTCTGAGCGTGTGCGGGAACACTTTGCCGCCGGCTTTGTCAAAGCCGTCGAATGGCGTGGCGATCTGGCCATCACCGTCACCAGGGACAAGCTGCACGAGGTCGCCCAGTTCCTGCGCGATGACCCGGCGATGGACTTTGACTACATCGTCCACGTCAGTTCTGTCGACTGGCCGGACGACGAAGAGCGCTTCGAAGTCGTCTATGAATTTTATTCAATCAGAAAACGGCACCGTATCCGCCTCAAAACCCGCGTGCCCGAGTCTGACTGCGTAGTGGATTCGCTCACGGATCTGTGGAAGGGCGCGGACTTCATGGAGCGCGAAGTCTACGATATGATGGGGATTCGCTTTCGGCGCCATCCTGACCTTCGCCGCATCCTGATGCCGGACGACTACACCGAAGGCTATCCCTTGCGGAAAGACTTTCCACTGAGGGGAAAGGGCTGGCGCGACACGTTCGAATTCCTGGACGAAACTGCAAGGTAGCACGTTGCCGATGGCGTTCGAAGACCAAAGAACCACCGTTTATAAAGTCGATCCCGCTCATCCGGAGAGCGAGACGCTTCCGACCTTACGGACTGAGGAGCTGCTGCTTAATATGGGTCCGCAGCATCCGAGCACCCATGGGGTCTTGAAGGTGATCCTCGAATTGGAAGGTGAGCGTTTGGTCAAATCCACGCCCGTGATGGGCTTCTTGCATCGCGGCGTCGAAAAACTGGCTGAAGAGGGCACGTATCACCAGTTCATTCCTCACACGGATCGACTGGACTATGTCTGTGCCATGTACAACAACTTCGCCTACTGCCGGGCGGTCGAAAAGCTTATGAACATCACGGTCCCGGACCGTGCCGAGTATCTTCGAACGATCGTGGCCGAAGTTCAACGGATCATTGGCCATCAGTTCTGGTTGGGCACTCAAGCGCTCGACATCGGGGCCATGACGGTCTTCTTCTATTGTTTTCGTGATCGCGAGATCCTGCTGGACTGGTTCGACGAACTCTGCGGCGCACGCCTGACCACCAGCTGGTACCGCATCGGCGGAGTCGAGCGGGACTTCACTCCCTCGCTCTTTGCCAAGCTCAAACAATTCTTGGACTATTTTCCCTCAAAGATTGACGAGTACGTGATCTTTCTGGAGAAGAACCGCATCTGGATAGCCCGTACGAAGGGCGTCGCGGTGATCTCCGCGGAGGACGCCGTCAATTTCGGCTTAAGCGGCCCAACGCTTCGCGGTTCGGGGGTGGATTATGACTTGCGCAAGGCGGAACCTTACTCCGCCTACCCAAAATGCGAGTTCAGCGTCCCACTTGGAAAGAACGGCGACACCTACGATCGATACTGGATCAGGGTCATGGAGCTGTACGAAAGCGTGAAGATCGTCAAGCAGTGTCTTGAACAGATTCAGGACGGCCCAATTATGGCGGATGTTCCCAGCGTCACCCTTCCGCCGAAAGACCGCGTGTTTACGAACCTGGAATCGATGATCCAGCAGTTCAAGCTCTTTTCGCAAGGCTTCGATGCTCCGCCGGGAGAGATCTACTGTGGAACGGAAGCGCATAAAGGGGAATTGGGCTTTTACATCGTCAGCACGGGTGGTGGAAAACCGTATCGGCTCAAGATCCGAGCTCCTTCCTTCATTCATATGGGCGCGTTTGACCACATGTCGAGAGGCTATATGATTGCCGACGCGATTACCCTGTTCGGAACCTATGACATCGTCATGGGAGAATGCGACCGCTAGACCGGTGACGGTGGAATGCCGAATGGAGAGCAGGACGGCTCATTCAGACTGCTCGGGTGTTTCGCGTTGATCATTGATTGAGGCACCATGGGATTGAAACCAGCAACAAATCCGGACGTCGAAGCCGCGACGATTGAGTTGACCATTGACGGCAAGACCGTGACGGCGAAAGACGGCGTCTCGCTGTACGACGTGATTTCAAGCACGGGCAAGATCATTCCGGCCATGTGCTACCACTACACGTTCGATCCCTTCGGCTCCTGCGGCATGTGTCTCGTGATGCAGGAGGGGAAGAAGGCGCCGGTCCGATCTTGCACGGCCAAGGCCGCGGCCGGAATGATCATCCGGACGGAAGGCGATGATCTGTTCCAGGCGAGAAAGAAGGCGGTGGAGAAACATTTGTCCGTCCATCCCTTGGACTGCCCGGTCTGCGACGCCGACGGGCATTGCGAGCTGCAGGACATGGCCTTCCAGCACGGCGTGACGAATCTTGCCAATGCCAAGCAGAAGTTCATCCCCGAGGATACGCGAAGCCCCGTACTGGACTTCAACATGAACCGCTGTATTGCGTGCGCCGAATGCATCAACGTCTGCAAGGATGTGCTGATGATCGACGCACTGCAATTCATGAAAAAGGGCGGCTTCAATCAAGTTGTGCCCAAAGGCGACCTCCCGCTGGCTTGCGAGTTTTGCGGAGACTGCCTTGCGGTCTGTCCGGTGGGGGCCATCACCAATAAGTTCTCCAAGTATCTCTACAAGCCCTGGCAAATGAAGAAAACGACCACCACCTGCAACTATTGCGGGGACGGCTGCCAGATGTACCTGGAGACCAAAGATACGGAAGTGATCAGGGTCACGTCGCCGTTGTCCTGGAAGAACAAGTGGGGCGATCGGGCCGATACCGCCAAGGGTCATGGTGGTCTCTGCGTGAGGGGCCGCTTTGGATTTGAGTACATCGATTCAGCGGCTCGACTAAAACGGCCGCTCTTACGCAAGGGCAACCAGCTTGTGGAGGTTCCGTGGCTGGAAGCGATGCATACCATCGTCGACCGGTTCGCCGACATCCGGAAGAAACACGGCCCGGAGGCCATTGCCGGGTTGATTACGGCTCGCTGTACCAATGAGGAACTCTATTTGTTCCAAAAGCTCATGCGGGTGGCATTCCGGACGAACAATCTGGACAGCAGTGCTCGTTACGGTCACATGAATTTCGTCCGGGCCTCCAAGCAGGCCCTGGGTGTCGGCCGCACGCCCAACGACTGGGAAGACCTGACTAAAGCCAAAGCCGTGGTGGTGATCGGCTCCAATCTCACTGAGACCAATCCACTGACTTCCGTTCGCATCAAGGAGGCCATCCGCGTCTACAAGGCGCAGGTGGTGGTCTTCGATTCGGCCGTCACCAACCTCGGCAAACTGGCGTCGCATCCGGTGCTCATCAAGCCGGGCAGCGAGGGGATGGTCATCGACGGCCTCGTCAAGGCGGCAGTGGAGCTTGATCTCGTTGATGAAGAGAGCGTGAAAAAATATCCGCGGGCCTATGCGGCGCTCAAAAGCGCGGTGGCCCCTCTTTCGCTCGAGCAGCTCGCGGCGAAAACGGGAGTTCCTGTCGCACGATTCAAAGAGGCTGCGACTATCTTTGCTGAATCGCCTCGATCCATTATTCTTTGTGCCGAAGGCATTGTGCGCCAACCGGACGGCTATCAAAATGTGTTGAAGCTTATTGATCTGGCATGGATCACGGGCAAGCTCGGGCGTCCCGGTTGCGGCGTCAATACCGTGACCGAAGAACCGAACGAGCAAGGGGCAGCCGACATGGGTGTTGCACCGGAGTTTCTCCCCGGCTTGGCCTCCTTTGACGACCAGGCCATCCGGGACAAATTGGCAAAGGCCTGGGATGCGACGCTCCCCGCAATCGGAACCGGCGCGCATTTGATGGAGATCCTCAAACGCTGCCGTAGTGGACAGATCCGCGCGCTGTATGTGGTGGGAGAGAACCCGTTGGGCACGCTCCCGGCGTCCGCGGAAGTGCGAGCCGCCCTGGACCGCCTGGAACTGCTGGTCGTCCAAGATCCCTTTCTGACTGACACCGGAAACATGGCCCATGCCGTATTGCCGGCAACGACTTCGGCAGAAAAAGACGGCACATTCACGAACCTCGAAGGCCGGGTCTTGCGCGTGCGTCAGGCGATGGATGCCATTGGAGAAAGCGTCCCTGACTGGCAGATTATGACCGCGCTGGCAAATGGATTAGGGTGCCAGTGGGAATATGACTCGGCGAACGACGTGCAAGCTGAGATCATGAAACTGCTTCCCGGTTACTACAATTTGGGCCAGCCGAAAAAGATTGCCCCGACGGCCGACACGTATTAGTCAAACGGCTATGCGGCCGGAGCGGCTGCGCGATATAAGAGAGCGCCTTCTGACGGGCAGCGGCCCTTTACCTTGCAGATGGGACAACTACTGTATCACTCCGGCAAGCTGTCCACAGTAGCGCCCGGCCTTATCAAAATCGGACCCAATACGGGCCGCATACGCATGAACCCTGCGGATATGGAACGCCTCGGCGTGCAAGATGGAGCATCGGTCAAGCTCACCTCCGATCGAGGCTCCCTCCAGATGGGTGTGCAGATCGACCAGAGCGTAGCGCCTCACACCTGTTTCTTCCCCGAACACTTCAACGAACCGCCCGTCAAAGACCTCATGTCGGTCCACGTGGACCCGGTGACCGGCGTGCCGTCATTCAAGCGAACCGGTGTGACCATCGAAAAGGTATGAAGCGCCCATGACGGTCAGAAATGCGACGAAGAAGTTTCTTCAGGCTGCCCTCTTCTACGAGATCTGGGACGCCATGAAGGTAACGTTCAAGCATATGTTCCACAAGCCAATCACGTTTCAGTACCCGCGAGAGCAGCGTGCTATTCCGGACGCGCACCGCGGCGCGCTCGGATTATTACGTTATGACGACGGGCAGGAACGTTGTGTCGGCTGTGACCTGTGCGAAGCCGCCTGCCCATCCCGCTGCATCAAGGTCATCAGTGCCGAGGATGTCGAACGGCCGCTTCAGCGCTATGCCAGTGAGTTTTACATCGACATCACCAAATGCGTCTTTTGCGGGTACTGCGTGGAAGCCTGCCCAGTGAACGCGCTGGCCATGACCAAGATGTACGAGTTTTCCACACATGATAAGCGGACGTTGCTCTTTGACAAGAAGCGGTTGTATGACATCGGCGAGCGGCACCTCGATGATGCCAAAAAATACCTGTATGCCCACAATCAGGAAAAGAACATCGAGGAAAGTCGGGAATACCGTTACTACTTCCCGCAGTCGGTCATTAAGTCGACGCAACCGGCGCCGAAACATTTGAGTTGAGCGGACGCGGATCATGATTCCCGTTTTCTTCGCGTATTTTGCCTTGATGAGCATGGCCGCCGCCGTGCTCACGGTCGCCTTAAAGAATCCGGTGCACTGCGGACTGGCTTTGCTGGCGCTCCTCCTGCACGTATCCGGCCTATTCGTCCTCCTCAATGCCGAATTCCTCTGGGCCGTCCAAGTCGTCGTATATGCGGGAGCGATCCTCGTCCTCTACCTGTTCGTGCTGATGCTGCTCAATCTCAAGACCGATGAGCGTTATTTTCACAGCACCTACCTGTATTTCGTCGTGCCGACACTCCTGGGTTCATTGTACGTGCTGGCATTATTGTTCAAGTCTCCGTATGGCGGAGCAAAGGGCGATGCGCCTGCCAGCGCGGTACTGCAAGAGGGCGACACGTATGCGATTGGAATGAAGATGTTCAGTGAGTATTTACTGCAGTTCGAGATTGTCGGCATTTTCCTGTTGGGCGCCATCATCGGGGCAATCGTGCTGGCCAAAACACCCAAACCACTGGAAGACATGAGAGGCAAGAATTGACGAGATAGGCCGTGCATGCCTCACGTCTGATTCCTCGCGCCTCTGATTGAGAACACTATGGTGCCATTAAGCGCCTATGTCGCGGTCAGCGCTGTCCTCTTCATTACGGGATTACTCGGCGTGCTCATCAGACGAAACTTCATCATCGTCCTGATGGCGGTGGAGATCATGCTGAACGCGGCCAACATCAACCTTGTGGCATTTTCCCACTACCTGGAGTCCATGGCGGGCCAGTTGGTGGCGCTGTTCGTCATTGCCATTGCCGCCGGGGAGGCTGCGGTCGGACTGGCGATCATCATTGTGGTCTTCCGAGGGAAAATCTCCACGAATGTCGACGAAATGAATCTCCTCAAGTGGTGAAGAAGCTCACTATGCTGCTGGTCATCAATAACACCCGCCCGCCCCAGCGCGCCGAGACGCACTGTTCACCGAACTATCTCACCCGCCTACCTCAGCGATGCTTTTGCACCCACTCGCCCCGCCGATTGGTTCGCAACCGCTTTCCCAAGACGCGCTGTTCACGGGTGAGGGCCGCAGGGCAATCACAACAGCTTCTGCTTGAGCGACCGAGAACAACGCCTGGGCCGAGGCGCGTCCCGGCGCCCCAGGGCTGGGTGGGTGAGATAGGCGCGATTGTCAGCGCCTTCAAGACGAGACCTTCATGACCGATCTTCTGATCAAGCTCATTCCAGTGTTTCCACTGCTCGCCGTCATCGCCAACGGCGTGTTCGGTCGTCGTTTCTGGTCGCATGACTGGGCTCACCGTCTCGCCTGGGGTTCAGTCGGCCTGTCATTCCTCTGCACCATCCTTGTGTTCGCAGACATCGTGCGCAGCGGAACGCCACATGAAGTCGTGGCCTACCAGTGGATCTTCGGGGGCGATCTCACCATTAACATGGCCTTTCTTGTCGATCCGCTGACCTGCGTGATGCTGCTTGTGGTGACGGGCGTGGGATTCCTCATCCACGTGTACTCGGTCGGGTACATGCACGGAGAAGATGGATTCACGCGCTTCTTCACGTACATGAACCTGTTCATGGTTTCGATGCTGCTCTTGGTCATGGGCAACAACTACGCCGTGCTCTTCATCGGATGGGAAGGCGTCGGCCTGTGCTCTTATCTGCTGATCGGCTACTACTATGACAAGGTTTCAGCGGCCAAGGCCGCTTCGAAGGCGTTCGTTGTCAACCGGATCGGTGATGCAGGGTTTCTGCTCGCGATTTTCCTGGTCTTCATCAATTTCAAGACGCTCGATTATACGAAAGTCTTCGCGCAAGTGGGTCACTTGTCCCCGGAAATGGCCACGGCCATTTCACTCTGTCTCCTCGTCGGAGCCGTCGGCAAATCGGCGCAGATCCCGCTCTACACATGGTTGCCCGATGCCATGGAGGGTCCCACGCCCGTGAGCGCCCTCATCCACGCCGCGACAATGGTGACGGCAGGCGTATACATGATCGTGCGCAACCACGTCATCTTCGATCTTTCCCCGACAGCCCTGGGTGTTGTGGGATTGGTAGGCGGCGCGACGGCGCTGTTCGCCGCGACGATCGGCCTCGTGCAAAACGACATCAAGCGGGTTCTGGCGTACTCGACCGTCAGCCAGCTGGGATATATGTTCCTCGGATGCGGAATCGGCGCCTACACCGCGGCTATTTTTCATCTCATGACGCATGCGTTTTTCAAGGCGTTGTTGTTCCTCTCCGCCGGCTCGGTGATCCATGCGTTATCCGGCGAGCAAGACATTCGGAAGATGGGCGGACTGAGCCAGAAAATCCCCTGGACCCATAAATTGTTTTTTATCGGAACCATTGCCATCGCGGGCATTCCCCCTTTCGCCGGCTTTTGGAGCAAAGACGAGATCATGGCCCATGCCTTTACGCATCATCACTATGTGCTCTATGGCATGGCTGCCATCGGTGCGCTCCTGACCTCCTTCTATATGTTCCGGCTGACGTACTTGACGTTTTACGGTCAGTCTCGCATGGATCATCACACTCAAGAGCACGTCCACGAATCGCCGACGGTGATGATCGGTCCCTTGATGGTGTTGGCCCTCCTCTCATTGGCTGGCGGATTCCTCGGATTTCCCCCCGATCATGGGTGGTTACATCAATTCCTGGCGCCAGCCGCAGGTGCCAGCGGCGAGCATGAAGTCAGCACCGGGGTGGTCCTGTCACTGATGATGATCGCCAGCGGCATTGCTGTATTCGGGTGGGGCTTAGCCCATTACTTGTACAGCATGAATCCTGGCGCTCCCGCCCGGTGGGCGGCTAAGGCGGGAGCGTTGTACACCACCTTGTTGAATAAATATTACGTCGATGAGTTCTATGATCTCGTATTCGTGGAGCCGACCAAGAAGTTCGGACTGCTGCTCGACTGGTTTGATCGGGTCGTAGTGGACGGCGTCGTCCGAGCAGTCGCCCGTCTCGCTGAACTGGGCGCCGAAGGCTCGACCTGGGTGGAGAAGCACGTGATCTACGGTGGCATCAACGTCGTCGGGTACGGCAACCACCTCATGGCCAAGCAGTGGCGGCAGTTGCAGAGCGGGATGGTGCACCACTATGCGGCCATCATCGTGGCAGGGCTGTTTTTACTCGCGGTCGTCATTCAACTGATCGTCCAACGCTAGACGAACGTCATCATGCTGGAACAACTGGATTCGACATTCCCGATTCTCACCTGCCTGCTCTTTTTCCCTCTGGTTGGCGCCGCGGTTCTTTGGCTCTTCGACGACGAGGATCTCATCCGCACCTCGGCTCTGACGATCACGCTGGTTGAACTGGCGTTGGCGGTCTTCGTGCTCATGCGGTTCGTGCCCGACTCTCCCGCCATGCAGTTTGTCGAGCACGTCCGCTGGATTCCCGCTCTAGGAATTAGTTACCACGTCGCCGTGGACGGCATTAGCGTGCTGTTCGTCGGGCTGACGGCCTTCCTCACCGTACTCGTGGTCATCTATTCCTGGGACACGATCCGCTATCAAACCAAGCTGTATATGATGGCGCTCCTGGCTCTCGAGACGACGACGATGGGCGTATTCGTCTCGCTGGATCTGATTCTTTTCTTCGTGTTCTGGGAACTCATGCTGATCCCGAGCTACTTCCTGATCAAGCTCTGGGGAGGCGGCGCAGAACGGCATTACGCGGCATTGAAATATGTGCTCTACACGCTGCTCGGCAGCGTGTTCATGCTGGTGGGCATCGCGCTCCTGGATATCAATTATCACAACTACGCCACCCTGCATCACATGGACCAGTTGTACTCCTTCGATCTGTTGGAACTGCTGGCGATTCCCGTTCCGCTGAACCAACAACTCCTGATTTTTTGGTTGATGTTCCTGGGCTTCGCCTTCAAGGCGCCGGTGTTTCCGTTTCACACCTGGCTGCCCGACGCCTTGCTCGAAGGACCCATCGGCATGGCGGTGGTTCTGGCCGGTCTCAAACTCGGAACCTTCGGATTCATGCGCTTCAGCATCCCGCTGTTGCCTGACGCCTCGAAGCACCCGACCGTCGTCTCCGTGATGATGGCCCTCGGGCTTGCGGCCATTGTGTACGGCGCGATCGTGGCCTTGATGCAGCCGGATTTTCGGCGACTCCTGGCCTACAGCAGCATCAGCCACCTCGGATTTATTGTCGTCGGCTTGTTTGCGTTGAACTACCAGGGTCTTCAAGGCAGTTTGTTGACCATGATCAATCTGGGTTTCACCACCGCCGGGCTATTTTTCATCGCCGGCTTCCTCTACACCAGGCAGCAGACGACACAGCTCCAGGCCTTCGGCGGCATGGCCAAACATACGCCTTTACTCGCGACATTCTTCCTCCTGATCGGATTGGCCTCAATCGGCCTGCCGGGCACCAACGGGTTCGTCGGCGAATTTCTGATTTTGCTGGGAACCTTTCAAGCTCATTGGCTGTACGGCGGCATC
>DASTQY010000173.1:0-8330 GCA_035761525.1 Nitrospira sp.
CTCACCGTGACAGACAACGGCGTCACAACCGACTACTTTGCCAGGACACACCACATCCGGCGTGTGCCAGACTTTTGGTCCGTGACCGGCTCACCGCTGTAGAAGCTGATCTGCCAGGCAACGATGTCATCTTTGGGATCAGGCGTGCTCGTCCAGTAGATTTCTGACTTGATATTCGAAAAGGGATGGCCAGCCGGAAGGGCGGGATCACGTTGGGCCGGATCGATCAGGGTCTTGAGCTCGTCTACAGAAGGACCGCGCCAGCCTTTCTGTCCACCCACCTCCTTGGCCGCACAGCGTTCGTTGGAGCGACTCCACACGTCATGTTCCCGGTCGGGTTCCTGCTCCCAGATCAACCCCGTCTGATTGTCCTTCACCGCGGCGCCGTCCATCACAAGAGAGAATCGGCCATCGCTTGGTGCGGCATGACCCGCATCAGAAAGGGACCAGAGCAGGACGAACGTCATACGCGCGAGCGTCAGTCTCGCAAGCGAATACAGTCGCTTTTGCATGGGTGATCTCCGTTCTTTCGGTTATGGAATAAGAGTGTGACGAATGCAGCTTGTCTTTTCAATGGTCAGTCAGGCATGCTCAGCGCGCTTTTGCCGCTTTAGCTTCGCACCTGTTTCCTACCAGACCATGAAGGAGGCGCTCATGCAGGACGAGGAACGACGGCGGAGGATTGATGTCCTCGCCATCGGATTATTTGGACTGGCTGTCGGGGCCTTGACACTCGGCATCGCACAGGTTGGGGCAATTTCCGAGTCGAATAAGGTCGGCACCTTGGTCATTGCGCTGATGTTCGGCGGCGTGGTCCAGATATTGGCCGGCATTACAGATATTCGGTATCACGAACAACTCGGCGGCACCGCTCTCACCATGTATGGATTTTTCTGGACGACCGTTTGTATCGCGAAGTTGGTCAGCGAAAGCACGTCGTTCCACCTCGATATGACGCTCTATGCTCCCATCAATTTCGTCTATGCGGCCTTTTCGGCCGTCATGGTCTACCTCACGGCCTACCGCAATGTGACGCTCTGCATGCTCCACATTGTCATTACGGTGACCTTTTCCTCCAGCGTTCTCGTGCAACTCGATCTGATCACTGAAACAGTGCCTGGCCTTTTCCATATGATTGTCGGGTTTATGGCCTTTTACCATGCCGTCGCCAGCTTGACGCAGGCTTTCACGGGGCGGCAGCTGGTCCCGCTCGGCCCTCCCCTTTTGCAACAGGATGTGAGCATGGCACGATAGGAATGCCCGAGCAGCGCGGCCTTAACGTGCTAGTGGAATGAAAAGGGAATCGGCGCAAAGGTCAGTACAAACACGGCGAACGCGATCCAGCCGACCAGAATTCTTCCTCGTCCGAGAGGTGCGTGCGGATCAAGAACCGGTGGGTGGGCGAGGCCCCACACACCGGCCATGAAGGCCCACACAAACCATCCCGGCCAACCGACGAATCCCAACATCAGCAGCAACGGAAGGACGGCAAAGGCCATCGTCCGCTGGCCTTCCCCCCATAAGGCATAGGCCACGTGGCCGCCGTCGAGCTGCCCGATAGGAATCAAATTCAACGACGTCACAAAAAGACCGAACCAGGCGGCAAACGCGACCGGATGGAGAAGCACGTCGGCCTCCGGCGGCAATGGGCCGATGATCAGCCAGGCCATGAATTTCAACAACAGCGGTTCACCCAACTGCAGGCCGAAGGTCGTCGTTCGATCGACGACGGTCGACAGGAATAAGCCGATGATGAGCGCGACAACGGCCACAACAAACCCGGCCAACGGGCCGGCGACGCCGATATCAAAGAGGGCACGCCGGTTCAGAATCGGGCCTCGCATGCGAATAATCGCGCCGAACGTCCCGATGAAGTGAGGCGGCCCGGGTATGAAGAGCGGTAGCGAGGCCGGAACTCGATGGATTTTGGACAAGATGAAGTGGCCGAACTCGTGCGTCACCAGGATAAACAGTAACGTTCCCGCGAATGGAATGCCATGCCAGAGCATCTCCGGATGTTCCCAGAGAAACGCCAGCGGTCCTCGAATCGTGCCGCTGTAGGCTTGATAGGCGCCTGCCCAGAGCGTCGTGAAAACGGTCAACAGAAACAGGAGGAGGGGTAACGTCCAGCGAGAAAAGGGCGATTCCTCTTCGGCGCCCAACATCTCGGATTCAGATTCATGTTCGACAGGCGTCCGGACGGCGTCCGCTGGCCCGGAAGTCTTGAGTTCGCCCAGTGGGTGATCCATGGGATCCCGCCTACCGTGTCACATAAAAAGGGTTATGATCCAGTTCTTCTCGCACTGTCGTGCCAGGGCCATGTCCCGGCAACAGTAAACAGTCGGCGGGCAACGTTAACACGTAGCGACGAACCGACTCCAGATGGGTCGCATACAGCATGGGCGGATTGGAGCGGCCAATGGAGCCGGCGAACAGGGTATCGCCCACAAACGCCACCGGACCCCATGGCATCTCGAGGCGATAGCACACTCCCCCCGGCGTATGTCCCGGCGTGGTCAGGCACGTGAGAGTCAACCGTCCTACCTGAATGGTCCGGCCATCGTGCGGCGTGGCTCGCTGTTGCTCTGAAGGCTTCCAGTGAAGAAGCGTCACATCCTCTGTTCCGAGATAGATGGGTACGGGCCAACGACTCACAATCTGATGTATCCCTTCCGCATGATCCGCGTGGCCGTGGGTGAGACAAATGCCTACCAAGCGCAGACGGCGGGCCTCGAGGATTTCCAGCATCATGTCGGCATTATATGCCGTGTCGACAAGCGCCGCCTCGCCGCCATCATGCACGATGTAGCCTTTCACTCCATAGCCGCTGATTTCGCCCAGCACGGTTTCGATGCCCGGCATCAAGGGCAGCGTCTTGGGAACCCACTTTTCGAGAGCGATCTGCTCAAGCGCTGCGAAACGCAAACCGAGGGCGGTCGAAATGGCCCGAAGCTCAGTGCGATCGCGAAGTTGATCGCCTCGTTCGAGCGCCGTGATATCCGCTCCCGGCAAGCCGGTGAGACGCGCCACATCCCCGACGGCCAGCTTCAATCCCGTTCTCGCCTTCTTAATAATGTCACAGAGATCGTCTTCCAGCGGCATTGTAGGCCTTAGCAGTTAGTTATCCACGAGTCAGCAGTTGAATTGCTTGTCGCTGATCTTTCTCGCCTTATGGAGTCCAGCAACCTCTGCGGCTGGTGCCCTCCTGATGTGGCACTGAACGACGAATGAGGTCCGGCCGTCGATGCCCTTGGTCTGAGATGGACGGATTTGAAACGCCCACATTCCGATGTGGAGACGAGGGGCGCCGAAGCCGTTTTCCAGCAGCTACAGCAGCCAGGCCCAGTCCGCATCGAAGCGAAGCCAATGTGAACGGATGCCTCTCACCCTTCAGGGATTAACTTAATTTCCTTTACCTCGCCGAAACTGGACAGAAGTTTCGGCAACGCTTCGCCGGGGCCGACTGCCACGATCGTCAGGCGGTCTGGATGGAAGTGTTTTTTAGCCGCGGCAAGCACGTCTTCTCTGGTCAACGCCACCACTCGAGCGCGTAATTGCTGCAGAAAATCCTTGGGCAGACCGTCGTACTCGAGTTCGACAAAGCGCCCGACGATGGCCGATGGGCTCGCGAACGAAAACACAAATGAATTGACGTACGCCTCTTTCGCTTCCGCCAGTTCTTCATTGGTAACTAACTCCGTACGCATTCGTTCCATGTTGGCGACGAACCGGCTGATGACCTCCTGGGTGGAGGGCAACTTCGTTTCAGCCCGCATCAGCCACACCCCTTGGTCATGCATGCCGACGTTCAACCGGCTGCCGACTGAATACGCGAGGCCGCGTTTCGTACGGACGTCGTTGAAGAGGCGGCTACGGAACGAGCTGCCTCCGAGGATGTCGTTGGCAATGGCCAAGGCGACATAATCGGGGTCGTGCTCTTTAATGCTCAGATGGCCGATCCGCAAATGCGTCTGGGACGTATCCTTATTCACGAAACGGACGATCGAAGGCCCGGCGCTTACCCGCGCGTCGGCGATGTTCAAATCCGGCACATCTCCCTTCTTCCAGTTGCCGAACGTCTCGCGTAGCAACGCGAGCATCTCGGCCTGCTGGAAATCGCCTGTGATGCCGAGAATGATGCCGTTCGGCTGAACCGTCCGTTGGTGGAACGCGATCAAATCATCGCGGGTAATTCGCTTGACCGAGTCGATCGTGCTTTCCCTCGCGCTGGGGTGGTCCGGCCCATAGAGTTGCTTGAGAAATTCTCGGCCGACGATCGAACCGGGGCTGTCCTGGCGGCGGCGAATCCCCTCAATCATCTGCAGCTTGGCCAGTTCCACGCGTCCCACTTCGAACGCGGGCTGGCGGAGCAGACCGGCGAATATCCGGAGCCCGCGTCCCAGGTCCTTTCGGAGGACGTCGAGTGAAGCTGAACCGGACTGTCGACTCATCGAGATCCCAATGTCGATGGCGTATTGTTCGAGCTCCTCGTCAATTTGCTCGGCCGTTAAACCCCCGCCTCCTCCGCTTCGCATGACGGATCCGGTTAAGGCAGCTAGTCCAATCTTGTCCTGTGGTTCGAGCCACCCACCAGTCCGCATCGTTGCCGTAACGTTCACGAGAGGCAATTCATGGTCTTCGAGCAAATACACTACCATGCCGTTCTCAAGCACGACGCGCGCAGGCTCTGGCGGCGAAAATTCCACGGGCGTGAAATTCATCTTTCTTGGATCGAGCGTGACGTCTGCAGCAAAGGTCATCACCGCTGCCAACAATCCAATGACGAACACCCCTGCGAGCTTCGCCCCTGCTGTGAGAAATGCGTGCCTCGTCATCATCGTACCCCCTTATCCGACGTCACGGTCGCCACCTGCTTCGACGTGGTCTTTTTCACGAGCGTGGCCACAGTGCGATTGGACTTGGTGAAGTACTGGGTTGCAACACGCTGAATGTCGGCGGGCGTGACCGCGGCGATCCTGTCTCGCGACTTGAGAATAAAGCGCCAGTCTCCGGCAACGGTCTGATAGAGGGCCAATTGGGAAGCCAGCCCGCTGTTAGAGCGCAGCGCCCGGACCATGTCGGCATCCAGATTGTTCACGATTCGCTCGAGCTCCTTAGGGGCGACCGGTTCGGTTTTGAGCCGCTCAAGCTCGGCCAAGATGGCGGTCTCGACCTCCGCGGTGGAATGAGGCGCCAGCGGCGTTGCACTGAGCACAAACAAATTGGCCGAGCGAACACCGGGATAGTTCGCGTCCGAATTCACCGAAGCGGCCAAGCGAGAATCGCGCACCAGCTTGCTGTAAAGCCGCGATGTCGGTCCGTCCGTCAATAACTCGTCTATGACGTCGAACACATAATCGTCGGGATGGCCCAGGCCCGGCTTATGGAAGCCGATGGCCAACGACGGCTCGGCGTCGAACTCAACTTCCACACGCCGCTCGCCTCGTTGCGGCGGCTCCACAGTGACGATCTGAGGCGGTGGCGGTGCGGCCGGAATCTTACCGAACGTATTCTCGATTAAGGTCATGACCTCCTTGGCGTCGATATCCCCGACGATGCCGATCGTCGCCCGGCCGGGACCATAATAGGTCTTGAAAAAGGCTTCCGTGACGGCGGGGGTCAATGACAAGATGTCCGACTCCCAGCCGATGGTCGGCACTCCGTACTGATGGGCCCGGAAGGCAGCCGACGTAAAGGTTTCATACAGCAAGCCGCTGGGGCTGTCGTCGTTCCGCAAACGGCGCTCTTCCATCACGACTCCCCGTTCTTTGTAAAACTCCCGGAGAACCGGACTCGCCATGCGATCCGATTCGATCGCGGCCCAAAGGGGTAGCCGATTTGCCGGCAGACTGATTACATAGCGGGTGAGATCCTTTCCGGTCGATGCGTTGAGACCGACGCCGCCGTGGCGTTGATACAGGAGTGCCATCTCATTACCGGCCACGTACTGGGCGGCCTGGTCTTGTAGCTCCTTGAACCGCTTTTGCAGACTCTCAATGGTGCGCGTCTCGGTGGGGTCAACCGGCAGGTCGGCGGTACGCCTTGCCAGCTCCCGCTGCCGCTGTTCGAGCTCAGTTCCCACTCGGTGCAATTCGTCAAGGATCGGTTTTTCTTTCTCGTAGTTTTTTGTCCCGACTGTCCTCGTGCCTTTGAATGCCATATGTTCGTATAAGTGGGCAAGGCCGGTTTGGCCGACCTGTTCGTTGACCCCGCCCACACCGAAGGTCATGTTGATCGACACGACCGGCGCTTGATGCCGTTCCACCAGCAGCACGGTCAGGCCGTTCGCCAATTTGTGCTCAATGACTCGATCCGCCAGGCCGGAAGAACCGGCAGCACTCAAGCTCGCCAGACCGAGCACGACAGCCACACAGCACGCTTGGATCCAGCGTGACACTCGCCTCATCGGTTGCGCGAGGCCCGCTCTGTTCGTCCCCGTTCTTTTCATTCGAATATCTCCATCAATTCTTCCGGTCGTTCAATAAACCAATCCGGCTGACAGGCGGACATCCGTTCACGATTACCCATTCCGTAGCCCACCGCACACACGCGAATACCGGCGTTGTGCCCGCCGTTGATGTCGTTTGTGCTGTCTCCGACCAGCACCGTCCGCTCTTTTGCGGCGTTCAGCCGTTCCATAATATGCAACAACATGCCTGGCTCCGGCTTCAATCCGAATCCATTGTCTCCGCCGACGACGAAATCGAAATACTGCGGCCCCAGTCCTTGCAGAATCACGTTGGTGTATTCGATCGACTTGTTCGTGGCGACTGCCTTTCGTTTGTCGGCAAAATATCCAAGCGCTTTTTCCACTCCCGGGTAGTACACCGTCCGATCGAGGCAGTGGGCGAGGTAGTGCCGGCGAAACACCCCCAGTGCCTCTTCGAAGCTCACGCGATTGGCCTCGCCGACGGCCAGCCGGAGCAATTTCTTGACGCCGTCGCCGACAAACCCGAAAATTTCTTCAAGCGGCCGTTGCGGCAGCCCCAGTTCTTCGAGCGTGAAGTTAACCGAGGCCGCAATGTCCCACTTCGACTCGATGAGCGTGCCGTCCAGGTCGAAAATCAACAAGTCGATCGGCGCCTTACCCATTGCCCTCCCTACTTGACCTTTCGCAATTCGTCCTGGAGTACGGCCAGGCTCTCGCGTTTGGCCGGTTCCGTTTCCTTCACCCAGGCCTCCCGCACGTAATTGATCATCCGCTTCTGGCCGACATGCGGGGGCAGCACGGGTTCAATAATACGCCAGCGGTTTCGTATCGATTTGACTCGGACGCGAATTTCTTCCACCGTGTCGTCCGGGAGAAACCCCGCGGTCTCGAGGTAGACTGAGCCAATGACTTGAAATGTGACTGGTATCACGACCTCCAGCGGATTCACGATTTCCCAATGCCGATGATGCTCAGGGACGGAAAATCCCCGGATGACGACAACCTTTCCCCAGGCTGGCTCAGCCTGCCAGCTTCGATAGGGCGCCAACGCCTCGAACGACATCGAATCGAGCTTAGCGCCCTTTTGATCGAGTTCAAAATACTTCTTCACTATTTCGGCGGGAGAATGGCTCAAGCCTCCCGTTTGAGCCAATGCGGCCCCGTTGAACCATGCGAGCGCACTCAGCATCCACATGATCCCCATTATGGATCGACCAGCGATCGCTATGGGCTTGCGCAGCAGCATCGTCGGCATGCTCGGGCGGTCGAGATGGTTCTCAGTTGTCGCGGGAAGAATTCACACCGGCGACGACATTCTACCAAAGGCGTTCTTCGAAAGCATGTTTCGAAGGGACGGCTAAGATGACGGCGTTGACGGATCTCAAGCCTGCATGCTAGCGTTTCCGCAGCCGCAACCCTCTTCCGCAAGCCGTTGATGAGATGTCGAGTCCCATCACGTACTGGGTGCTTCTGCTCTCTGTCCTCTGCGTGGCGGCGCCGTGCGGAAGTCCTTCTGAGAGCCGCGCCCACTCAGTCGAGTTGGCAAACGAGGCCGTGGTCACGCCGGACCGGCCCTCGCTTGTTCCGCGATCGGACATCGAGCGCACGGCACCGCAAAAAGCCTATGAGTTACTGGCAGCGCTCCAACAACGGCATGGAGCCCCCCTCCCTGGTTACATCGGCGGAAACAAATTTAGGAATCGGGAACGCCGACTGCCGCATGGCCGCTATCGGGAATATGACGTCAATCGGAAAACACCCGGCCGATCGCGCGGCGCGGAACGCCTCGTCATCGAACAGCACAGCGGCAAGGCCTACTATACGGATGACCATTACCGGACGTTCATTCCATTGAATTAGACGACATGGCTTCGCACACATCGCCGCTGTCTCCGACACG
>DASTQY010000174.1:0-11231 GCA_035761525.1 Nitrospira sp.
ATCATACTCACATCGGCGACGGTAAAGAGATTGCTGATCGAGCCGGGTGTACTGATCGTGCCGTCCTTATTGACGTAGTCACCGACGTTGATGTTGCGTACAGTCACAACGCCGTCATAAGGCGCAACGATCGTTTTGAACCGAATCAGCGCCTCGTAGTTTCTGACGTTCTGTTCCGACGCTTTGACCTTCGCCGCCTCTGCTTTCGCCTCGGCGACTTTCACCGAGATCGATTGCTCGGAGACTGCTTGGTTGGGGCGTAGCGCGAGCCAGCGTTTGGCCGTAATATCCGCCAGTGCGTACTTGGCGCGCTCCGACTCGAGATCCGCCTTGGCTTGTGCATATTGCGCATCAAGCGCCGGCGCATTGATTTCGGCAAGAATATCGCCCTTTTTTACCTGGGCGCCGTAGTCCTTGTACCACATCTTCACGTAGCCAGAGACCTGGGCATAAATCGGAGCTTCGAACCAGGCGGTGATGTTGCCGGGGAGAATGATGGTCTCGCTGGCGTCAGCCGGTTTTGGATGGACAATAGCCACGGTAGGCACGGCGTCTTCGAGCGTCTTCACCTGCAATGCAGCCGCGTCGCTTTTGGTCTCATAGATGCGATAGCCGACGTAGAAGAGGAACACAATCAGCATTGTCAGTGCCACGAATTTTTCTCGGAGACGGCGCATCATCAGGCACGCTCCTTTTGGCGAGTCATTCGCCTGTTGTAAAACATGGCGTAGACACAAGGGACGAACAGCAGTGTGAAGACGGTGGCGACGAACAACCCGCCAATGACGGCGCGGCCGAGTGGGGCATTCTGAGAATAGCCCGTTGCCATGGGGACCATCCCGATGATCATGGCAGAGGCGGTCATGATGACCGGACGAAAGCGGGTCTTGCCGGCTTCAATCGCGGCTCGCAGTGCGTCTCCGTGCTCCTGAATTCGCTCGCGGGCATAAGACACGACGAGAATCGAATTCGCCGTTGCCGTGCCCATGGTCAAGATGGCGCCGGTCAGAGCCGGCTCCGACAGACGCGTATGGGTGAGGAATAACGCCCACGCAATGCCCGCCAGGGCGCCCGGCAACGCTGTAATAATAATGAACGGATCGAGCCACGATTGAAAGTTGACCACGATCAATAGATACACCAAGACGATGGCGGCCAGCAGACCGAAGATCAGCTCGGAATAGGCCTCGTGCATGAGAGAAGCCTGACCATGGATTTCGAGCTCGGCGCTGCGGGGCTTCTCGGATTCCATGCTTCTCGCGATCTGTTGAACGTCCGTCAGCACACCGCCAAGGTCGCGCCCTTCGGCGGAAATATAAATATCAAACAGGGGCATGATGTTCCCATGCGTGATCACGCCCGGCGTGCCCTCGGCTGACAGGTCGGCCAAATTGCCGAGCAGCTGGATATCATTATCTTTGGAAGGATTGGCCGAGGAATCGATCGGAATGGTCTTCAGACTATTCAAGCTATTGATCTGCGGCTGCGGCGTATACACATTGATCAGATATGACATGCCGGTTGTAGGATCGAGCCAATAGATCTGGTCGACCTGTTGGCTTCCGGCAGTCGTCATAAGCAGATTGTCGGCCATGTCCTTCAAGGTCCTATTCACACCGAGTCCGAAGGTTCGGTTGCCTTCGACCATGAGGGTCGGCGTGCGCATGGTCTGCTGGATCACCACGTCCACGGCGCCGGGGACTTCGCGGAACTTGCCCACCAATTTGCGGACGAACTCGTAATTGGCATAGATGTCGGGGCCGTTAACCTGCACGTCGATCGGCGCAGGTGCGCCGAAGTTGAGAATTTTTGCAGTCAAATCGGATGGCTGGAACGTAAATTCGGTTCCCGGGTAACGCTCCCTCAAGCCCTTGCGCAAGATGCGCCGGTAATCCCACACCGGAGACTTCTCATCTTCGAGGAGGATCGTGAGGTCACAATCCTGAGAGCCGATCGTTGGAGTTGGGATGAAGGCGAGGTTGTGCGGGCCGACCGGGAGGCCACAATTACTGACGATGTTTTCGACCTGGCCAGGCAACAACTCCTCGACGCTGTTAGAGACAAGAGTCGCCAGGCGGCCTGCGACCTCGATACGCGTTCCGAGCGGCGCCCGCATATGCATTTGAATGACTCCAGACCTGATCTCGGGGAAGTAGTCGCGTCCGAGGAAGTAGAACAGGACCGTGGATCCCACCGCGAATGCCAACGAGATTTTGATAAAGGCGCTGCGACGGGCGATCACGCGTTCGAGCAGTGTACCGTAGCCCTCGCGGAACCGATCGAAACGGCGTTCGAACCCCTTCTGAAAGCGGACGAAGACGTTTCGCGAGGGCTGCATGCGCTGGTCAAGCTGCGGCGACATGGTGACTCTTCATGAGATATTTCGCCATCGTTGGCACCAGGGTGCGCGACAAAATAAAGGAAGCCAGCATGGCGATGATGACCGCCTCGGCCATAGGTTTGAACAAGTAACCGGCGACACCGCCGAGCTCGAAGAGCGGGATCCATACGATCGCGATGCACAGGGTCGCAACGAGGGTCGGGACCACGATCTGATTCGCGGCGTCGATAATAGCCTGTTCCAGCGGTTTGCCCATTTCGAGATGGCGATCGATATTCTCAATCATCACGGTTGCATCGTCGACCAGAATGCCCACAGCGAGCGCCAATCCACCAAGCGTCATGACATTGATCGTCTCGTTAAGCCAATGGAGGCCGATGATGGCGGTGAGGATTGACAGCGGAATGGACGTCCATACGATTACCGTCGCCCTCCACGAGCCGAGCAGTAGCAGCACGATGAGGCCGACGAGGGCTCCGGCGGTTGCCATTTCATACACGACGTCAGAGATCGAATCCTTGACGAAGGTCGAGGCGTCGTCGAGGAGCTTGATCTTTACGCCGGGAGGAGACACTTGTTCGGCCCGCGGGATCATCTTCTTGATCCCGTCGACCACATCCAAGGTCGAGGCCTCGGTGCTCTTCATGGCAACGATGATAACGGTCTGTTTGCCCTTGACCAGCACCGCGTTCTGTTGCACTCGGCCCATGAGTTGCACCGTGGCAACGTCACGCAGATAGATGAACGCGTTGCCTTCCCTCTTGATCGGGATATCGCCAAAATCCTCTATCTTCAATGGTGAGGCGTTCGTCAAGACGATCCAATCGGTGGATTTGATTTTAATGTCGCCAGAGGGCAGCACGAGGTACTGCTGCATGAGGACATTGTGAATATCCGTCGGGGTAAGATGACGCGCGAGCAGTTTCTGCTGATCGAGGTTGACCATCACCTGCATGTCCTGACCTCCGTACGGGTGCGGCAACACGATCCCCGGTACCGTCACGAGCAAAGGTCGGATCCGCATGTAGGCCAGATTGTAAAGCTCCGCCGGCGTCATATTGTCGGAACTGATTTGGATCATGGCCACCGGTATCGAGGATGGCGCGAGGCGCATGACCATCGGAGGGGAAATATCTGGCGGCAGCGCCTTGACGACGTTCTGCGCAATCCCCACGATATCCGCTTCGGCCCTGCCCACGTCGACACCATCCTGGAGATAAATATTCGTAATGCTACTGCCGTAGTAAGAATGACTGTGGATATACTTAATGCCTTCCACTGTCGAAGTCAGAAAGCGTTCAAACAGATAGGTGATGCGTCCTTCGACTTGCTGCGGCAACAGGCCGGTGTAGATCCAGACCACGGAGGTGACAGGAATTGTGATGTTCGGGAAGACGTCAGTCGGCATCTTGAGCACCGTTTTGGTGCCCAGCACCAGGATCAAGATGGACATGACGACGAAGGTGTAGGGCCGGCGAAGCGCAATGAGAACGATCTGATTCATAGGCCCGCCGAACTCCGGTCAGAGACTGTAGTGTAGAGCAACGTGCTTCGGGGTAGCAAACGGCTTACCTGTCTCACGTGGCCTGTGCGCGAGGTGTAGTTTCTTCAGAATGAGCGCCATTTATCCGCTGGATATCTTCAGAACCCCATTCAGAATCTTTCTCAATGAGACAAGAAAATGGGAAGAGAGATGGCGTTTTCGCACAGTGACGACTGTGCGAAATCTCACAGGTCCGCTGAGGCGCAACGGTCGATCATAACGTCGGTCAGACAAGGAACCTTCCAAAATCTCGCAATTCAATCCATGTCCTCTTGGGTATTCTTCAGTAACTCCCATGGTACCGATCTTGCGTCGTCGTACCTTGTCTTGAGCAGGTACTTTACGAATAGGAGCATGATGGTGCGGATACGGAAAACGAGCATGGCAGTGATTCTCGCAGGCGCGATGATAGGGTTTGGAATGGGAGTGCCTGCCAGCGGTGAGACGTTGACGGTGGCCGCTCCCCCGAGCCTGAGGGCGCCATTTCAAGAGATTTTGCGGATGTTTGAACAGGAATACGGTGTGTCGGTCGACGTTCGGTATGGACCGTCTCATACGTTTCGCCGACAGATCGAACAGGGAGCTCCTCTTGATGTGTTTCTATCTGACTCCTGGCAGGAGGTAGAGACGCTACATCAGAAGGGACTGACGCTATTCGAAGGTCCACTCCGATATGCGCAGACTTCAATGGTCGTGGTGATGTCCTCCGCGTCAGCTGCCACCGTGATCTCAGTGAGTGAGGCATCGTCCCATGGAGCCTTGCGTGTAGCTCTCGTCGATCCCAAGGGGTCGAGCGCTGGAGCGATTGCGGTGAAGGCGCTTAAACAGATGGATCCCGTAGCACATCATCATGCGCGGCTTATCGCAACGCCCAACACCGATGAAGTCGTCCGTCTGGTCAGTGGAGGTGAGGCCGATGTCGGCGTGGTGTATCGGGCCGACGCGATCAACAGCGGACTGGTGCGCATAATTGATGAAGCGCCTGCCGGCCGCTCCATTCCGGTCGTGTTTGGACAAGCGGTGGTATCGACCTGTCGAGAAGCCTCGCGGAAGGCAGGGGAGCAGTTCTTGAGTTTCATGATGAGTCCTCGTATTCAGAAGCTCTTGCTCAAGTATGGCTTTGATGCGGTACCAACAAAGGCCACCGTCGGCTAAGGTCTCTCAAAGACATATATCCATTGAATATGTTCAGGTGGGCCATGCGGTGATAGCTCTGATGCTTGGAATCTGGGCAGGTGTCACGCCGCCGGACCCGGGCCATTCTGCACTGCCTCACGCCTCAACGCCTCATCGCTCAATAGTCCTTCAGTAGATGTACCTACTCATAGCCTGGAATCATTCTTTCCATACGGGTTCCTAGTAGAAGTCCGAGGTTCCGTCCGAGTTTGACTAGGGTATGCCCACCCTAAGCTATGGTTCTCCCCATGTGACCTCAAAACTGGTGACGGATATCGTGTGAGGGGAGATCAGTGGCAAATCGCAGGCTCTGAGAATCGCTCAGCATCGCTTCGACATCACTGAACGGCCGTTCATTCGTATGGCCCTCGACAGCTCACAACAGCTTTCTTAGTGGAAAGGGAAAACGCCATGGCTTTCTTGCCGTTTCGTGATCGAACGAGGATCGTGCTGTTCCGGTGGCCGGCGATCATCGCAGGACTTTCCGTTGCCTTGGGAATTCATATCGTTCTCACGGCGTTTGGCTTAGGGGTGGTCTTTCTTCAAAGTCAGTCTGCGGAGGGCGGCAGCAGTATGGCTACGGCGGCATTGCTGTTGTGGAGTGGTCTGTCTTGGGTCATGGCGGCGTTTATCGGCGGGTATATTACCGCGTGGGTGGCTGATGCCTCTCGCTATGTCGAAAGCCTTTTCCACGGACTGGTCCTCTGGGGCGCGTTGACGTTCATCCTGATGTTCTTGCCACCGAGTACCATGGGCATCAGCGCGGAAGCAGAGTCTGCCTTGTCGCCGGCCACCATCTCATCAGTGGCCTGGTTTGTCGCCATTGGGGGATTGTTTTCGCTCGGCACCACGATTTGGGGTGCCGTGATCGGCTCACGTGTGGTTGCCGAAGTGGAAACGAAACAAACTGGCACCTACCGGGCCGCGTAAGAATGACCAATGGTTCAACGCCGAAAGAAGGATAATGAACAGAAGGCGGCCGAAATCGCAAAATGGATTAATCCGAACGAACGGATTACCATTCAATTTGACGATCAGCGTGACCTCAGTGCTGAGGTGACCGGCTGCACGGATCACCTCGTATCTCTCTCCCTGGACACCGCCGTCCCCCACATTCGTCAGCACGTTTCTCTGCCCTTGAATTTTGTCGAAGTCTCAGAAGACTTGTCGCATTACACGCGCGATCCTGAGCGACCGCTCACGCGAAAGCGCATGATGCTGATTGTTCAAGGGGAGCGTCCAGCAGTTATCTACTGAGCGGACTCGCGCTGGGCGCTGAAAACGCGGAGGAGCCTGCCGTGATGCAGGACTTCATGACCGCAGCACGGCATCCGCCGTGTGCGATAATCAGCTGGTTGAGGAGGGCGACCAATTCTTCTTGTGTGCGGTGCCGGCCGTCATGGTCGATCAGGACATGGTTGGGAATCGCATCTGCCTGCACCTGCGCAATCCCCTCGAGCTGCTCCAGTGCCTCGGTCATCGCCTGATGCCACTGACTGCAGTCCGGACCCGACAATGCGATGGTCGCGCGTTCAAGTGCGAATGCGTTGCGGGCTGGGAGAATAACGCAAACCGACAGGACGCAGGCTATGAGGGCAACGTGCGTCACGTATGTTGGTGGCCGGTGCCTAATGGGCTGGCACCGGAGTGATTTCAGTCTGCGGCACGCTAATCTTCCACGGTACCATCGGCATAAGCGTAGCAGGCTTGGCTTCAGGCGAAGCCACGAGCACAGCAATTGCGCCTCTCAATGCCGCGGTTAACGAGTGGGTCACAAGCGGATACGCCCCGGCGGACTCGGCAACAACGTCGAAAATCGCCGCGCTACCAGGCCCGACCACGTAGGTTTGGACTCCCGTCAATTTGTTGGCCGGATTGCCGCTTTCATACACATTGTCCCAAATCTCACCGATCGGATGAAATGCCGAGAATTCATTTGGGCCGGCGTTAACGAAGAAAATCCGTACTCGTTCCCCAGGTTTCGCATCGAGTTTGCCTCCGCCCGAAACGAACGGGTGATATTTGAAGAGGCCGCCGTTGAACATGACGCCGTCGAACTTCCGATCGAACATGGCCTGAACATCGTCGGGATTCTTGAAGTACTCAGATTGGATCAAGACATATTCCCGGTCCGCCTTCGGCCAGGCACTGGCGTTCTTGGGATCGACGATGATGGCGCCGAACATGCCGCGGGCGACATGTTGAATCATCGGAGGTGCGCCGCAGTGATAAAAGAAGATGCCGGGTTTCTTGGCGACGAAGGTGTAGCTGATTGTTTCACCGGCGTTGATGGCTTTGTAGTTGTTAAGGAAGTCAATCTCCGCGGCATGAAAATCCATCGCGTGCGGATACTTGTTTGTCGCCGGATTGGTCAGCGTAAACTTGACCGTGTCTCCCTCAGTGACCCTGACGACTGGGCCTGGGACTTGTCCATCGAATGTCCAGGCTGCATACTTCTCGCCGCTGCCCTCTATCACGACCTCCGTTTCGACAGCTTTCATGGTGATCTCATGAGTTTTGGCGACAACCGTTTCCGGCGATGTCGCACTCAGGGCTATTGAGATGCTCAGGGCTAGAAGGGCAAGAACTTGAGATGGGCGCATTGACATAGACGGGGTCCTCCTCAGGGCAACGGGAGATAGAGTCACGATACAGTCAGCCATCCTTAGAAATTAACCTGGGCGAGCATACCGAAGTGTCACTGAGCAAAACATGACCAATGTCATGTTTTGCGGGAGAGATCAGCGTGAGGCGAGCGTTCTTAAACGGTCAAAGTCGAGGATGACGAGACGATTGGCAGTTCCCGAGACGAGACGAGCGCGCTTAAAGCGGCTCATGATCCGGATGACGGTTTCGGTCGTTGCTCCGACCATATTCGCCATATCCTGCCTGGTTAATCGCATGGGGAGTCGAAGTCCCTGGCGCTCCTTGATCCCGTTCCTGCTCGCGAGGTCAGTCAAGAGTGCCGCCAGCCTTTGGTCCGCACGGTCCAACGCGAGTATTTTGTTTTTTTCCTGCGCCTCGTGCAGCCTATTGCCGAGATACTTGATAACTTCGATTGCGGCATCGGGGTTCCGTTTCAGCATGCTGAAGTAGGCGGACTTGTGCATGCGAAGGATGCTGACGTCGCCCATCGGCTGTGCGTTGCCGGGATGGTTGGCGCCATCGAACGCCGCCGCATCGCAACAGAACAAATCCCCCGGCATCAGCATTTTGAGGGTGCATTCCTTGCCGTCCGGGGTGGACTTCACGCATTTGACCGTACCTTCCTTGACAATATGGAAGTACTCGGACGGCTCGCCCTCCCGAAAGATGAAGTCATTCTTGCCATAACGGGTTTCTGAGAGTTCGCGCAACAACCGCTGACGATCCTGCAGGCTCAGGATGTTGAAAAGTGGCACACGGTCAAGCAGCGCGTCGATTGAGACGGGGGGCCGCTTACTTGATGATATGGTGAGTGGCTTCGACAATGGATCGCGCTCCGATGCCATAGTGGTCGATGAGCTCGTCCGGTTTTCCGCTATGCGGGATCACGCGCACGGCGAGCTTATGGACGCGCATGCCTTCGGATCCCACCGCGTCGAGCACGGCGTCGCCCATTCCGCCATGCGCATAATGGTCCTCGACTGTGAGGAGACGCCCCTGGGTTGCCGAGGCGCTTTCCAATAAGGTCGTGCGGTCAATCGGCACGATGCTATAAAGGTCGATGACGCGCACCGAGACACCCTTCGCCTTTAGCTGATCGTGAGCCTTCAGCGCTTCGAACAGCGTCACCCCTGCCGCGACAATCGTCAGGACATCGTTCGCGCTTTGCCGCAGGACCTTGGAGCCACCGATGTGAAACCGCTCCTCCGAACCATAAAGAACCGGCGATTTGGGTCGTCCGGTGCGCAAATACACCATCCCCTTGTGGTTGGCCGCCATCTCCATCAAACGATAAGTGGAGGTGCCGTCCGAGGGATACAGCACGGTAATGCCTGGCTGAGCGCCCATCATCGCGATGTCTTCCAGACCCATTTGTGAAGGCCCGTCCTCACCGATGCTGACCCCGACGTGGGTTCCGACGAGCTTGATATTGGATTGGCTGATCGCCGCCATGCGGATGAAATCATACGCTCGCGTAAAGAAGGCCGCGAATGTTGCCGCGAACGGGATCTTTCCGCAAGCGGCCAAACCGGCCGCTGAGCCAAGCATGCTCTGTTCGGCAATGAAGTTCTCGAAGAACCTATTGGGGAACTTCTTGCCGAACTTTTCAGTGTACGTGGAATTTTTCACGTCGGCGTCCAGCGCGACGACCAACGGATTGACTCCCCCCAGCGCCTCAAGCGCGACGCCAAACGCTTCACGTGTGGCGACAGAGTCCCCGACCTTATAAGTAGGGGCAGGGAGGGGCTTGACCGTCGGGACGGCAGTCGGAGGGGTGGACGGCCGCGGGATAATAGGCGCTGCGCCATTTGGTTGGAGTTGCTGCGACAGCTCGTCGAGCGCCTTTTGCATGTCGGCACCCTGAGGGATCGGCTTCCCATGCCAGTTCGGCTGGTCCTGTATGAAGGAGATGCCTTTGCCCTTGAACGTTTTGGCGAGAAGCACCGTGGGCTTATGGGTGGTTCGAGCCGCCTCTTCGAACGCGCCGAGAATGGCTGGCAGGTCGTGACCATCGACGATCACCGCATGCCATCCAAAACCTGACCAACGCGCTCGATAGCTTTCCATGTCGTGTTGCAGCATCGTAGGATCGCTTTGACCAAGCCGATTGACATCGACGATGGCACACAGATTGTCCAACTGCTGCTGTCGTGCGACTTCCACCGCCTCCCAGACTGAGCCTTCCACCGATTCGCCATCGCCCATCAACACATAGGTACGATAATCGAGTTTGTCGACATACTTTGCGTTCAGCGCGATGCCAACTCCCACGGGTAATCCCTGTCCCAGGGAACCGGTGGCCATGTCGACAAATGGAAGCCGGGGAGTGGGATGCCCCTCCAGGTCGGAGTGGAGCGTGCGGAGTTTGAGGAGGTCCTGTTTGGGAAAGAGTCCGGCTTCGGCCCACGCGGCATACAGCACAGGCGCGGCATGACCTTTTGATAGCACGAATCGGTCGCTGTTAGGGGCTTTCGGGTTCTTCGGATCATAGCGCATGACAGAAAAGAAGAGGGCGGCCATGATGTCCGCGGCGGAGCAGCAGCTCGAAGGATGACCGCTGCCGGCAGCGGTGGTCGATCGCACGCTTTCCATGCGCAAATGGGTCGCCGTGTTCTGTAGGGCCTTTAGCTGCTCGTGAGATAATGTGGTTCCTGGCATGTGCTCTCCTTGGTGTCAGAGCGTAATCGCAAAAACAACCGGACCGCCCTGAGTGGACGGCTCCTCTTGCGTGAAAAAGTGAAGCTAACAAACCGAGGGCGAAGGAGTCAACGAAGACGAACGGAGTCCGGGCGAGACAACAGGCTCCGCGTGATGGAGACAATAAACTGGCGCATGAGTCGTGGTCCGATATGAGGCCGTCTGGAAGAAAATCAATGACTGCGACCGTCCCCACGGATCCAAACGATCTCAGCGGTAAAGCGCCCGACCTGTCAACGAGGTCGTCGAGGATATCAACAACCTCGTTGCAACGCCTGCGCTCTGACGGATCAGCCAATCACCACGGGGTCAATATCACCGCTGTCGGCCGGGTGTTCGGCGGAGCATTCACTTTCGATACCGTTGAAGGCACTCACGGCAAAGTAGTACCTCGTGTTCGGTGTCAGCCCTGTCACGATGGCGGAAGGCGTCGATGTAAATACCTTGTTGGGATAGGAGCAGAGGCCTGAAGAGCCTTGTGACTCCGTTCCATAGTACACATAGTATCCATGTTGCACCACATGTATTCCTGGCCCTTCGAGAAGATCCAGTTGGACTTGTCCGCCTTGCACTTCGTCAACCGGATCCCACGTCAAAGTCGCAGAGGCTGAGGGCCCCCCCTCTCCGGAGCCGCAACCGGTGAGCATCGAACCAACCACCAGAAGTAGGCCAAGCATCAGCATCCTGAGCGTCTTAAACGGAAGTGTGAGCGCATGATCAGGTTGCCGAAGGCGCACAGGTGGTATGGTCATGGCCATGTGGTCAGCTCCTTTATGAACGTCTCGAGTTGGTAAAATTCGGACTCGACTGGATGTGAGTGAAGAAACC
>DASTQY010000175.1:0-5511 GCA_035761525.1 Nitrospira sp.
GAAATCTCACTCGGTGTGTGGTTATCGAAGGATGCCCAGAAACCACAGCACGACCAGCAGGCTCACTGGCACTCCGAGCAGCCACAAAATGACGCCTTTCCCCATAGCTCCCATCTTGTTCCTCCGTCTGAGTTCCTACTCGGAGTTTTCTATTGCATTAACGAGGGTTCTTGAGTCATGACCCGGTTCAACACGCTGACCATGCGCAGATGGGCGCGGTTGTCTTGGACCAAGTCAGTTGCGAATAACTCCGCATGCCGCTGCTGCAAGACCTTGCCGAAGGCATTATGGTTTGCCTCAGGTACGCCGTACAGTGCGGCCAACGACGTCACATATTGCCCGCTTCCTGCTGCGGCTTCCTGGCGCAGATTTTCATACGCCACTCCGGCGAACAGGTTAATCTTCTGCTCCTGCTTCACCAGGCCATCTACCGTAAACAGGTCGTTCGGAGTCGTGCTCGAGAAAAAGTTGACTGTCGTGTCGATCGTTGCCTTCGTCGTGTTGCATGCGGCAAGGTTCAATCCGAACACGATGATTCCACAAGTGGTCAAAACTCGACGTGCCACATCAGGTAACATCGCTCCTCCTTTCGGGTAATAGCGTCGGTAGAAAAAGCGGACCCTACAGGACCGCTCATTCGCCCCTAGGCGTACGTGCAGTCGAAACTCCCAGATTCTGGAGTAAGCAAGGGACGGGCCGAACTTGTAAGCACGCGTCACCGCTGAATGTCACGACAAACCAGGGTGTCTCCGCAGGAATAGCCTCCAATCGCCGCCGTTCGGCCCTGGTAGCATGGACAAGTTGTCCCTTTTGCGGGACAGGTTGGATGATTGATTACACAATGCCTGGGAGGAACTGAAGAGCTTTCGTATGGGTGAACAACAGGAGGCTCATCTTACTCCTGCCTCTTTAAGAACTTGGCCCGTGTAAGAACGCTTGGCCTTTGCAATGTCAGCGGGCGGCCCCTCGGCCACAATTTCACCGCCGCGGTCTCCTCCTTCAGGGCCGAGATCGAGAATCCAATCGGCGTTCCTGATCACGTCAAGATTGTGCTCAATCACTAGGACCGTGTTGCCCGCTTCGACGAGCCGATCCAAGACATCAAGCAACCGCTGCACATCGGCGAAGTGCAGTCCGGTAGTTGGTTCGTCGAGAATGTACAACGTCCGTCCGGTGGCGCGCTTGGACAGCTCGCGAGACAATTTTACCCGCTGAGCCTCTCCGCCGGAGAGGGTGGTCGCCGACTGCCCGAGCTTGACATAATGCAGACCGACATCATGCAGTGTCTGCAATTTGCTCTTGACCAACGGGATGTTCTCGAAAAATGCGAGCGCTTCCTCCACCGTCATGTTCAGCACATCGGCTATGCTTTTGTCCTTGTAAAGGATCTCCAGCGTCTCGCGGTTGTAGCGTTGCCCTTTGCACACCTCACAAGTCACGTACACATCGGGCAGAAAATGCATTTCAATCTTGATCAATCCGTCGCCCTGGCAGGCTTCGCATCGGCCGCCTTTGACGTTGAAACTGTACCGGCCTGGCGTATATCCCCGCACGCGCGATTCCGGCATATTGGAATACAGATCGCGAACGTATCCGAACAATCCAGTATAAGTGGCGGGGTTCGAACGTGGCGTCCGCCCAATCGGCGACTGATCGATGTCGATCACCTTGTCCAACGCAAGCACACCGTGAAGATTGATGCATCCATCGATCTTCGGTTTCTTGTGATAGAGGAGCTGCGAAAGCGAGTGGAACAACACCTCGAGCACCAGAGTGCTCTTGCCCGATCCCGAAACGCCGGTCACGCAGGTCAAGAGCCCCAAGGGAATTTTTGCCGTGACGTTCTTGAGATTGTGCTTATGCGCGCCAACCACGGAGAGAAAACCCTTCGGTTTCCGGTGGCGCGACGGCACCGAGACTGACTGCACGCCCCGCAAGTAGTGCCCCGTCAGGGAGCGGGCATCGCTCATGATCTGTTGAGGCGTGCCCTGTGCAATGACGTGGCCGCCATGCGCCCCTGCTCCGGGGCCCATATCAAGGATGTGGTCAGCGGCCATCATCGTCTCGGCGTCGTGTTCGACTACGACGACGGTGTTTCCGAGGTCGCGCAATCGCAAGAGCGTTTGTAGCAGCCGCCGGTTATCCCGTTGGTGAAGTCCGATGGACGGTTCATCGAGAATGTAGAGAACACCGACCAGTCCCGAGCCAATCTGCGTCGCCAATCTGATGCGCTGTCCTTCTCCACCGGACAGCGTTGCCGCCGCTCGGTCCAGCGTCAGATAGTCCAATCCTACATTGACCAGAAAGCCGAGCCGCTCTCTGATCTCCTTTAGGATCCTATGGGCAATCACCATCTCGCGCTCGGTGAATGTGAGGGACGCAAAGAATTCGGCCGCTGCTCTGACCGACCGGCTCGTGACGTCTGCAATCGACTGCCTGGCAATCTTGACGGAGAGGCTTTCGGCTCTGAGCCTGGCACCATGACACGCCTCGCAGGCTCCCAGCAGTGTCAGGTCCTGGTCGTCCGTGGCGTCCGGCGGCATCGCATACCCGATGCCGTCGCAAGCTGGACAGGCCCCGTGCGGACTATTGAAGGAGAAGACGCGCGGCGTGATCTCTGGATAACTGACGCCGCACCTGATGCAGGCGAGCTTTTCACTGTACAAAAGGGTCTTCCCCTCTTCCGTCAGCACGCCAACAAGCCCGCCGGTGAGCTTCAGCGAGGTTTCCACGGAGTCGGCCAGCCGGCGCGCCAACGCATCACCGGCCTTCATCACCAAGCGATCTACGACGATCTCGATGGTGTGTTTCTTCTGTTTATCGAGCGTCAGGTCGTCGCCCAGATCCACCGGCTTACCGTCGATTCGCCCTCGGACATAGCCGGCCCGCCGCATTTCCAACAGCTCTTTTCGATATTCGCCTTTCCGGCCTCGGACAATCGGGGCCAAGACTTGGAACTTACTTCCCTCCGGCAAAGCCCCGATGGCATCGACCATCTGTTGAACCGTTTGAGCGGTGATCTCCTCGCCGCATTGGAAGCAATAGGGACGACCCACTCGGGCAAACAACAAGCGCAAATAATCATAAATCTCCGTGACGGTCCCGACGGTCGACCGGGGATTGTGGCTCGTACTTTTCTGCTCGATTGAGATGGCCGGCGAGAGACCTTCGATCGAATCGACGTCCGGTTTGCCCATTTGCTCCAAAAACTGGCGGGCGTAGGCGGACAGCGATTCCACATAGCGCCGCTGTCCCTCCGCGTAGATGGTGTCGAAGGCGAGCGAGGACTTACCCGAACCGCTCAAACCCGTGATGACCACCAGTTTATCTCGCGGGATCTCGACGTCGATATTCTTGAGATTGTGTTCGCGTGCGCCCTTGATGATGATCGAATTGCCCATACGGGCAGGATTATAACATTCGAATCGATCACGTGTTGGAACCGGTGTCTCGAGAATGCCGGCTAGGCTGGAGATTGCAGGATGTGACAACGACGCTCGCCGGCTTTTTGAAGCATCCTGCCCGTTCCTTGACAAAGCCGGAAACCGGGTGCTACCACCCATTCGCATGCGTTCAGTGGAGGAGTCCATGACCGAGCAGCAGGCGCCGGACGTTCCGGCACGCGCCATTTCCACCTGGACGGGCTCCGCACGAGAGCAAGCGGTTCAACGCATGTTCACGGCCATTGCCGGCGTGTACGATCTCAACAATACGCTGCTGAGCTTCGGACTTCATTATCGTTGGAAAACGATCACGGCGTCCTACATTCCCACCCGAGAACAAGGCACCGCCCTCGACGTGGGAGCAGGCACGGCCGATCTGGCCTTGTTACTCGAGCCTCGCATGGGTGTCGGTGGGCGGGTCATCGCCTCAGACCTCAACCACGCCATGCTCGTTGAGGGGCTGAAGAAGGTGAACGGCAAAGGCCTCACGGGAAAGATCACATGCCTGCAGGTCAACGCTGAGCATCTGGGGTTCGATGACGATTCGTTCGATGCCGTGACGACTGGATTCTGCATGCGCAATGTCGGCGACCTCGCCCGCGCCGTCGGTGAAATCCGCCGGGTGATCAAACCGGGCGGGACATTTGCGTGTCTGGAGTTTTCGCGGCCGGTCTTTGGCTGGCTACGCGCCCTGTATGACTGGTATTCCTTCAAACTCTTGCCGTGGGTGGGCACCAAAGTTGCCCGTGACACCACTGGAGTCTATGAATATTTGCCCGCTTCGATCCGGACGTTCCCCGACCAGGAACGACTGTGCCAGATGTTGCGCGAAGCCGGTTTCCGTCAGGTATCCTATAAGAACCTATCGGGCGGGATTGTTGCGATCCACATTGCTAGAAAATAAGGCCGGACGATTCATGCGTCCGCCTACAAACCAGATGGCTCATTCAACGCTCGCCGGTGCTGCATGAACTCTATTCTCTACATCTTCCTTCCGTGCAAGAAGGTCTATCCGATCGGTATCACCTATCTGGCGGACTTTGTTCACCGGAGAAAACCGGAAGTCCGTCAGCGCATTCTTGATCTCTCCCTCCATCCCGTCTCCCAACGGAGCAGGGCCATCCGGGACGCAATGAGCGATTTCCAGCCGGACCTCGTCTGCTTTTCCTGGCGGGACATTCAGATTTTTTCACCGCACGAGGGGGATTCTTCTCTGGAGCACGCATTCAATTTCTATTTTGCGAGCAACCCCATCAAGCGGGTGGCGGCCTCATTCGCTGGGCTCAAGCAGCTGTATCGGTATTACAGCCATATCTATACGGTCTTGTCCTACCCGTGGCTCATCCGGAAGGAGTTCCCCAAGAGTCAGATCATGATCGGAGGCGGGGCTTTCACCGCCTTTGCGGACCAGCTCATCGAGAAGTTGCCCGAAGGGACGATCGGACTCCTGGGCGAAGGCGAGGACGCGATTCTCAAACTGATCGAAGGCCGGTCGATCGAAGACGAACGCTATATTATCAAAGAAGGCAAGCAAGTTAAGAAGGGCAGGCAGGGCTCGCCCGCCTTGCTCGATGCCCTGACCGTGGATCTGCCGTATCTGACCTCTATTTTTCCCCAATACCGTGAATACATTGGCGAGTCCATTGGTGTCCAGTCGAAACGCGGCTGTCCCTATGACTGCGCATTTTGCCTCTACCCGTACATTGAAGGGAAACGGGTCCGGTATCGTCCGGCTGAAATGGTCGTACGAGACATCTCCCAGCATTATCATCAGTGGGGAGCACGACGGTTCTGGTTTACCGACGCTCAGTTTATTACCGGAAAGGAAGCCTATCCCCAATGCACTGAAATCCTGGAACGGATCATCAGCGAAAAAATGCAACTCGAATGGTCGGGGTACATCCGGACGTCGTTGATCACCCCCGAACTGGCGAAGCTGATGGTTCGATCTGGTGTGGGGGATTTGGAGGTTGCGATCACCTCAGGTTCACAAGAGGTGCTCAATACTCTTCACATGGGATTCAAGCTCGAGCGGCTCTATGACGGCTGCCGCTACCTTGCCGAGGCA
>DASTQY010000176.1:0-15612 GCA_035761525.1 Nitrospira sp.
CCGGCGACGGATTTGCAGTATTGCCGCAGGGATATCGTTGAGGCTCATGGCTTCACCAAAGTGCTGCATGTGGTCGCAGGCGGGCAGGAGCGTCAGGACTCCGTGCGCCAGGCTCTGGCGGTTGTGGATGAGCGGGTGGACATCGTCGTCATTCATGACGCCGTACGGCCCTGTGTGACGGAATTGATGGTGAAGCAGGTCGTGGAGGCAGCTAAGGCCGAGGGCGCCGCAATCATTGCGCTGCCCATGCGGGATACGGTGAAACAGGTTGGACCGGGTGGGCTCATCGAGCGGACGATTGATCGGAAACCGCTGTGGCTGGCCCAGACGCCGCAGGCTTTTCGTCGGGACTGGCTGCAGGACGCGCATCGCAAAGCGCACGCGGAAGGACTTGCTGCCACGGATGATGCCTATCTCCTTGAATGGATGGGCCATCCAGTCAGGGTCCTCGAGGGCAGTGGGGAAAACATCAAAGTTACCAGACCCGAAGACATGATTCTCGGAGAGGCGATTTTGTCTTCCAGGGCGACGCACGGTGCGTAGGCCCGATCAATCGTAAAAGAAGGGAGACACATGCGGATTGGCTATGGATATGACGTGCACCCGCTTGGGCCGGGACGCAAACTGATTTTGGGCGGCATTGACATCCCGCACAGCAAGGGTCTGCTCGGGCATACCGATTCCGACGTTCTTGTCCATGCCGTGTGTGACGCGCTGCTTGGGGCCATGGGCGAGGGAGACCTTGGACGGCATTATCCGAGTTCCGACTCCAAGTACAAAGGCATGTCGAGTCTGAAGTTACTGGAAGACGTCATGACCAAGCTTAAGGTGAAGGGCTACCGAGTGGGCAACATCGATACGGTCATCGTGGCGCAGGCCCCGCGTCTGGGACCCCACTTGGCGGCTATGCAAAAAAAAATGGCGGAGGCGGCGGGCATCGATCCCAATCAGGTCAACGTGAAAGTAAAGAGTGGAGAGGGCCTTGATGCGGTCGGCAAGGAAGAAGGCATGATCGCCCATGCCGTCTGTTTGATTGAGCCAGCGTGACCATCGTAAAATAGCGAGCATGTTCAAGGCGATTCGGCGAGACCTCAAAGCCGTGTTCGATCGGGATCCGGCGGCGACCAGCAGCTTGGAAGTCATCTTCACTTATGCGGGCTTCCATGCGTTGATCGCCTACCGTTTCTCTCATTGGTTGAAATCCTACGGCGTGCCGCTTGTGCCGCGAGTCATTTCGCAGGTCGCCCGCTGGCTGACCGGGATCGAGATCCATCCTTCAGCTCGCATCGGCACCGGGTTCTTTATCGACCATGGCATGGGGGTCGTGATTGGAGAAACGGCCGAAATTGGAGACTTTGTGACGCTGTTCCAGGGCGTGACGCTGGGCGGGACGGGAAAAGAACGAGGCAAGCGTCACCCGACCCTTGGCAACCATGTTGTCGTGGGGGCGGGCGCGAAGATTCTGGGAGGTATCACGATCGGCGACAACGTCAAGATCGGGGCCAATTCCGTCGTGCTTAAGAACGTCGCGGCCAACTCCACAGTTATCGGTGTTCCGGCTCGCGTGATCAAGACGCAAGGCGAGCGGCTTCCTGACGCCACGATGGACCACATTAACCTTCCCGATCCCATCAGCGACCGGTTTCTGGCGCTCGAGCAGGAACTGATCGAACTCCGCAAGAAACTCGAAAACCGCGACGACTCTCCACCCCGCTAGCGCACCCCACAGTCGCCCGCCGGATAGTCCGATTCCCTACTCGTCCACCTTCAAAGTGTCCTCTTGGTCAAGGCGTTCTGCCTGAGGGCACCGTTTGCCGCTTATCATGTGGTAGGGGGATTGGCCGGTACAGAATCAAGCTGGGGCTCGTAGTCGACGCGCACGAGGAAAAGCCCCTGGGGGGGAGCCGTTCTGCCTGCGGCCGTGCGATTCTTCGCGGCCAGGATCATTCTCAGACTTTCTGGCGTCCGTTTCGCGTGGCCGATCTCGACAAGAGTGCCCACAATCGCGCGTACCATGTGTTTGAGAAAACGGTCTGCGTAGGCGTGAATCGTGAGCTGATCTTCTTGCCGTGTCAGTGACAGCTGCCGAAGGTGGCAGACCGGATCTTCGTTGTCCGTCAAAGTGCCTTCGAAAGAAGAAAAATCGTGCGAGCCCACCAGATGAATGGCAGCCTGTTCCATGGCGGTATGGTCGAGGGGCTTGTGAACATGCCAGACATAGGCCCGATCCAGGGCCGGCCGTTGGGGCCGGTTCAGAATCCGGTATTCGTAGAGTTTTCCACGGGCGGCGTAGCGCGCGTGAAAATCGTTCGGGACTAGATCCGCTGACCGGACGGCAATATCCTCGGGGAGCCTCGCGTTGAAGCCTCGCATCCATTCACGTGGCGTCCAGTCCCGTTCGATACGGAAGCTCGCCACTTGACCGATGGCATGGACGCCGGAATCCGTGCGTCCTGCTCCAATGACCGCGACGGTCTCTTGCGTCAATTGAAACAGCGCCGTCTCCACGGCTTCCTGGATCGTTGGCTGATCCGGTTGACGCTGCCAGCCGGCATACCGTGAACCGTCGTATTCAAGGATTAGCCTAACGGTCGGCATGGCGGACCACCAGGGCCATGCGGTGCATCAGCGTGCCGGTGTTTTGGAAGGGGCCAGAAAGGCGGTCACACCCTCATGCAGGGATTCCGCAATGCGCGTTGTGAAGCCGGCGGTCCTCAAGAGGTCCTCTTCAGCGGCGTTGGAGATGTAGGCGATTTCCGCCAAAATGCTCGGCATACTGGTGAAGCGGAGCACATAGAATGGTGCGGTTTTCACACCATGATCCACGAGCGCGTAATCACCGTTCAAGCGAGTGATCATCGCTTCTTTGGTGTTCCAGGCCAGCTCAAGAGAGGCTTCAATTTTTTTGCTCGTGAGGAGATCGGCCACGAGATATTCCCATCCCACTCCAGTGCTGCTGAGAGGAGTGCCGTTTTCACGAGCAGCCAACTCGAGAGCACGCTGGTCCTTCGCTTCGCCGAAATGATAGATCTCGATACCACGGACCGATCGTTGCGGATGCGAGTTGACGTGGATTGACAGGAACAGGTCGGCTTCGTTGCCGTTGGCAAATCGGGCACGGTCTTCCAAATCAACGAACACGTCCCGCTCCCGGGTCATCAGCACACGAACATTGGGGTCCTTCCGCAACAGGTCGCGTAGTTTCAATCCCACCTTGAGCGTGATGTCCTTTTCTTCGGTACCGCGCTGTCCATGCGCGCCGGGATCTCGTCCGCCGTGTCCGGGATCAATCACAATCGTCTTATAGGACTTGGCGCGCGGTGCAACCGGTTGCGGTGGAGGGGCAGAAAACATAGATGAGTCTGTGGGGTCCTGAACGGATCCGGACGGTGGCAGCCCAGAGGGAATGACGTCAACCACCAGCCGAGGAGGGTTGGTCAATGATAACAGACTATAGGTTTCGAACGAGCCGCTCGGCAGGGCGACCGTGACGGAGTCACCGACGGTTTGTTTGACGACAAAGCGTCCCTCTAAAACTCCTTGCGCAATTTTCGCCTGGGCTGATTTGGTCAATGCGGCGTGAGGGATCTCGACAACCACTCCGTCCTCTTGAGCGGGACGGTGTTTTTTTACCTGCGTTTTGCGGTCAAGATCGAGTACGAGCCGGAGAGAATCCGGCAAAAATGCCGTTCTCAAATTCTGAATTTTCGCGAGCGGGATCGTGTTGGGGGAGAGGCTGACGTTGGAGTTCCGTGATCGCTTGGAGTTCCTCTGATGATCGCGCCTTTGGTCCTGCGGTGCTGCGTGTGCTGCTCCAAGCCAGGCACCGTTTGCCAGGAAGTCCTCCGTGCTGAGAAGTCCCAGCACTAGGATCAAGGCAGCTACGCGAGAGACAGTTGCGGGCATGGGGTTTCCACAGAAGGCTGCGGGAAGATATATGTATCTCTCAGATGTTCTGGTAGTTGTCAAGGGGAGCGACGTTTCTCGAGGCGGACTGCAAATGATTGACACCTCCTTGGAGCGCGCGTAGGGTCTGCTGGTCATGCATGTCATCATCGATGGCTATAATCTCTTGGCTGTTGTCCGGCCACTGGGTGGAGCAAATCTGTACTCAGACACGGCGAGAGAGGCTCTGTTGCGATTATTGGGTGGATATCGGCATCGAAAAGGCCATGCATTGACGGTCGTCTTTGACGGCTGGCAACGGGGACAGCCGATCGAAAACAGGGAGCACCGTGCAGGAGTCCACGTCATTTACTCCAAGCGAGGCGAGCGGGCCGACCAGGTCATCCAGCGGTTGGCACGAGAATATGGCGCCCAATGCGCGGTGGTCAGCTCCGACCACGAAATCGTGAATTCCGCACAGGCGCACGGCGCGCTGGTCATCAGCGCGCGAGCATTTGCAGACAAATTACATACACAAGGCTCATCCGAGACCTCGGTCCCGTACAAGGAGTTGGATCCCGGTGAAGACCCGGCAGAGCGACGAAGGCCGGAGAAGAAAGGTAATGCCCGAAAACTTCCGAAGAGTCTTCGCCGACGCAGCCGACAACTCAAGGGATTTTGAAGAGTCGTTTTGCATTGGCGCTGGTGGTGCGCTCAATGTCCTCGTACGATAGATCTGGACGGATCGCGACCAGTTGTTTGGCGACGTGGGGGACGAACGCCGGTTCATTTCGCTTCCCTCGATGCGGAACGGGTGTGAGATAGGGACAGTCAGTTTCAATCAACACTCTATCCAAAGGCGTCTGCTTGGCGATATCCCGCAGCATCGCGGCATTTTGGAAAGTCAAAATCCCGGAAAAGGAAAGATAAAACCCCAGATCGAGTGCATCCTTGGCCAGCCAGGCATCCCCTGAGAAGCAGTGAAACACCCCGCCGACTTCCGCGGCTTTCTCCTCTTTTAAAATCGTGATGGTGTCCTCTTGTGCCTCTCTCGTATGAATGATCACGGGCAATCGCAACTCGCGTGCAAGTTGTATCTGTTCGCGAAACCGCTGCCGCTGGCTCTGAGGGGATGAATGGTTGTAGTGATAATCGAGTCCGATCTCGCCATAGGCCACGACTTTCCTGTGTTGCGCAAGGCGGCGAAAGTCGCTGTACCACGCGTCTTCGACGTGTTTCACTTCGTGGGGATGCACGCCAATAGACGCAAAGACGTCCGGATGTTGATCGGCAAGCGCCACGGCCGACCGGCTGGTGGCCAGATCGCATCCGATCGTCACGAATGCTTCGATGCCGGCTTGCCGCGCGCGCTCGATCATTGCGTCGCGGTCGCCGTCGAACCGAGCATCGTCGAGATGGGTATGGGTGTCAATGAGCATGCAATCACCGAGAGCAAGGACCTATAGGAGGGACGGCGAGGAGCCGGTTAGAGGGCTGTTGAGCAACTGCTCTGACCACCTGAAATCGTGAAGGCATGCACACGCAACGGCTACTCCCGTGTGTCAGGCAGGTCGGGCGACGATGCTCTCGGCGAGTTCATTGAGGAGTGCGGCGGTGTCGTCCCAACCCAGGCAGGCGTCGGTAATGGAAACGCCGTGAGCGAGAGCGACGCCTTGTTTCCACGTCTGTTTTCCGGGGTTGAGATTGCTTTCCAGCATCAAGCCCATGATTGAGTGGCGCCCGTCACGGAACTGTCTTAGCACTTCCCGAGCGACCAGGGCCTGGCGCGTATGGTCCTTGCTCGAATTGTCATGCGAGCAGTCGATCATGATCGATCGTGCAATGCCTTCGCCGGCCACTGCGGCTTCCGCTTTCGCCACATGTTCGGCATCGTAATTGGTTTTACCACCACCCCCGCGCAGCACGATGTGGCGGTCTGGGTTGCCCATGGTCTTAATGATCGACGTTTGGCCGTCTGCGTTGATTCCGACAAAATGGTGAGGGGTTCTGGCTGAAGTCATGGCGTTCACGGCGACGTGCAGACTTCCTTCCGTCCCGTTCTTGAACCCAACAGGCATGGACACGCCGCTGGCCATTTCCCGGTGCGTCTGGCTCTCCGTCGTGCGGGCACCGATCGCAGTCCAGCTAATAAGGTCGGCGATATACTGTGGGCTAATGGGATCGAGCAGCTCCGTGGCGCAGGGCATGCCCGATTGATTGATCTTGAGGAGAGTCGTCCGGGCGAGTTCCATCCCAGTGGCGATATCGCAGGTACCGTCCAAATGCGGATCGTTGATGAGCCCTTTCCAGCCGACTGTGGTCCGAGGTTTTTCAAAATAGGTCCGCATCACGATGAGGAGCCGGTCACGAACGGCGTCCGACAACGGCTTCAGTTTTACCGCATATTCGAAGGCTGCTTCTGGATCATGGATCGAGCAGGGACCAACGATGACAAGGAGCCGATCGCGATCTTGACCGTGGAGGATCCGCCGGATTGCTTCCCGTGTTTCCACGACCAGCGCGGCGACATCGTCGGTGATCGGAAGTTTCGTCTTGATGGCCCGCGGGGAGGGCAACGCCTTGATTTCTATGACGTGTTGGTTGTCGAGCGGTCGATTCATGGCGGCCTTTCAGTAGTCGAAGTGTGGCAGCATAGCGAAATGTTCAAGAAAAGTCTACATGATCCACTCTAAGTCGTTGAAAAGATGTAGACTGGTTGGCAAATCACCTGATTTTGACAGCATTTGCGACCTTGTGATACTTAGCAGCATGTCTCCAGGAATGTCCTCTCCCGTTCAGGCGCTTTCTCTCAGTCTTATCCTATTGATTCTTGTGTTCGCGCCGTTCGCTGCAGCACAGGACATCCATCACGAACTGGCGGCGGCTGATACAGATGGGCACGAGCACTCTGATACCGATCTGTGTCAATGGGTGCAGCATCACACGTCCGGCTCGGTCGATATCGGTGGGCCGATCTGCTCGGCTTGGCAATCTACGGGTCAGTATGACGTTCCGCCTCACTCGATTCTCTTCTCGCTCGATTCGACGACGGTCGGCCCCTCCCGCGCACCACCCCATTCCTAACGGGCGAATTATTGCGACGTCATAGCTTGGGCGGATCATCGCCCGCCTATGACCAGCATCTGGCGTCATCGCTCGTGATTGCGGAGGTGGGTATGCGACGGGAAGGTTCATGCTATTGCTGCGGTGTGCTGTTGATGACAGGAGCCGGGTGGCTGATCTCGAGTGAAACGTTGCTCAACAACGCCGCAGCCAAAGATTCAGGACAGACAATCGTCGGCACAGTGCAGAATCAAGACCTACGACGAGTAGATCAGGCCACGGTTCAGGTGCGTGATCAAGAAGGGAATATGGTGGCCCAAACGGTCACCAACCAGGGGGGAGAATTTCGAGTCGTGGTACCTCAGTTAGGCACCTATTCGATCAGTGCGGTCCGGGATACCGACCGGAGTGAGTATGTCGTCGTGAAGATAGGCGCCGAGCAGCCAGCGCCTGTATCGCTTACCCTTACGGCGACCAGAGAGATTGCTCTGGAGATTGTATCACCACTTCCTGCCATTCAGTACAAAGCCTCGAGCGAGACATATCAGCTGAGCCGAAAAGAAATCGAGACCTTGCCGAGAGGGAACAACAATGACGTGCACGACGTGTTGCTCACCGTGCCAAGCGTCGTCTATGGGGGCCTCAAACAAACACACATTCGACAAGACCATGCCAATCAGCAATACCGCATCGACGGAATCCCTATCCCGGATACGGTCAGCGGCGCCTTTGCAGATATTGTCCCCCCCCGTGCATGGGAACGAGCAGACATCATTCTGGGAGGCATGGAAGCGCAATATGGAAACAAGACGGCACTCGTGGTGGACATCACAAGCAAAAGCGGGACGACTCCCGGCTTCGGCTCCGCCCAGGTATTCGGCGGATCGAATCAGACGGTAAATCCATCCTTTGAATACGGTGGTGCCATCGGGGAAAAAGTTCGGTTTTATGTGTTGAACAGTTACGTCACGACGAGCCGCGGCATCGAGCCGCCGACGCTAGGCAAGACCAACCATCACAATCAGAGCGAAAAGAACAATACCTACCTGCGCGGCGACTATCAGCACGACAACCGCAACAACTTCAGTTGGATCTTTCTCAATTCTGTGGCGAAGCACCAGATCCCGACGGTTCCCGATCTGGCCCCTAATCCAGACGTGCTCGCGTTGTTGCCAGGGTTCACCCCAACTGCCTCACAGTCTGTCGATCAGTTTCAAAAGGAAGACAGCCAATATTCGCAGCTTGTGTGGAGACATGACGTCAACGCCAGCAACTTGTTCGGGCTGGGCCTGTATTTTCGACGGGGGGTTGCGGATTTTCGGACGGATCCATCGAATGCGTTGGCCTATACTGAGGACGTCAGTTCGGCTCAGACAGCGAATCAGCGGCGAGTCGCCTACAGCGGGGGTGTGCGTTTCGATTACACCTGGATCCCCGACAGCCGGCATCTGGTCAAGACTGGCTTCCAGCTGGACTACACCAGGGCCAACAACCAGTCGCAAATTTTTGCCTTCGATACGAGCAGCGGCGCGCCGGCCGGACCGGTATTATCCCTGAATGCCTCGAATCAAAACATCCAAACTAGACAGGAATTGTGGGTGCAGGACCAATGGAGTCCGACGGAAGATTGGACCTTCAATCTCGGGGTCAGGGGTGACGCCATCCAGGGGTTCTATAATGAGGGCCAGATCAGTCCACGAGTCGGTGTGACGTACAAGTACAATCGATCGAATGTCTATCACGCGTACTATGGCAGGCTGTTTACGCCACCGAACGTTGAGCAGGTGGCGTTCGCGCAACTGAATACTCAAAATACGACGGCCGCGCCGGACAATCCGACCGGTTTTCGCCCTCGCGCCGAACGCTCCCATTACTTTGAGGTCGGGAGTTATCATGCATTGCACCGAAACGCGACGCTCGAATTAACCGGTTATTACAAGCTTGCCCACTATTTGTCCGATGCGGGCCAATTCGGCAGCACACCCCTCTTGAACTTCTTCGCCTTCGAACGGGGATGGCAACGCGGTATCGACGGGGCGTTAAAAGTGCAATTCACGGAGAACTTTACCGGGCGCGGGAACGTCGCGTGGGGGCAATGCAAAGGGTACGGGTTGCAGTCCGGTCAGTACCTCCTCGATCAGGTGGAGATCAATGACATCAACTCGACCGGCGGCGTCTTCTGCGATCATTCGCAATTTGTCACGAGCTCGGCGGTGTTGTCCTATCGATTATGGGAACGCACGATGTTCACCGGCCAAATGCTCTACGGGTCCGGCTTGCGGACGGCGGAGCCCGGAGCAAAAACGAACTCCTCCCACGAGAATTCCTATACCGTTTACAATGCCTCGATCACCCATACCATTTTGTTGCCATGGCATGGTCAAAAAATGCTGGTGGGCTTTGACGTAATCAACCTGCTCGATCAGCACTATTTTATCAACCGGGGAGAAGGCAGCATCGGTCTCGGGATTGCGCATGCCGGGATGCCCCGATCCTATTTCTTTCGCGCACAATGGTTCTTTTAGATTATGATGCGGCCCGCTGGGAGGTCGTTTGAGCAGCCTCATGCCAAATGCTCTTGGCCATATGTCAATTGAACAAGGTGCCCGGTGACACACACTTCAACGTCTTTTGTCGCTCTCATGCTATGCGTCATCTCGCTTGCAGTCGGGTCGTTGCCGATTTGTACCTATGCCGCGGCCGGTGATGAGGCGACACATGAGAGCGACCATCAGGAGGACGTGTTGGAGCTGCCGGAGGTCCACGTCCACGGGCTCTCGCTCAACAAGGATCAGCAGATCGGACCAGTTCCGAAATCCACACCTTGGCCCGGCATCCCTCCGGCCCTCGAGGGGAGCGTCATCGATGATTGGATGAAAGCCCGGATGCTGGTGTCAAAAGAGGCCAAGGTCACGGTCGTGATCCTTGAACCTTGCCGACATCGGGAGCTGACCGCTGCGGGCATCGCTGCTCTCGCAAAATGGACATTTGAGCCACAGATGCAAGGCGATGTCCCTATCGACGGGGAGTTGACCGTGCGCCTTCACTTCCATACGAAGTAGCGGACGACTGCCGTTGACGAATTCTCAATCGCACTATATGGTCAGACGATGAGTTGGGACGTCTTCCTCACACGATCGATCAATGGGTTAGCAGGAAAACATGCATGGACTGATTGGTTATTCCTGACTTTGTCGAACCCCGACATGCTCTGGCTGCCGGGCATTTTTCTCGGCACCTATTGGCTGTGGCGGTCTCCCCGGGAAGCATTGATCGGCGGGCCGATCCTCGGTGTCTCCATCGGAATATTGGATTTCATCGGCGCTCAACTAAAGTATCTGGCCGCTCGTCCGCGTCCTTGTGTCAGCATGGCCGACCTCATCCAGCTGCAGGCTTGCGGAAAAACGTTCAGTTTCCCGTCCAACCACGCGGTCAATACCGCCACGGCCGCGGCGTTTTTCCAGGTGCTCTACCCACGGTCGGGCTGGATCAGTTGGCCCATCGTAGGACTGATCGGTATGGGCCGGGTATATATCGGCGCGCACTATGTGAGTGATGTGATCGGCGGATGGATGATCGGGGGACTTTGCGGTGCCGGCATCGCCTGGCTGCTGTTGCAAGGGCCGCGATTTCGTCAACGGGTATTGTCGCCGATCGTCTCGACGCAAGCTGATAGCTCTGTGCAATAACGATCCACGTCATAGCCTCTTCCGATCAGGACAATCGCCTTCTCTGGTTCGTCCAGCAGCATGACCGGTAAAATCGTCGGCTCGCCGGGCGGCGCGTATTGGAATTCCTGCAACTCGGGTTCCTGTGTGAAGCGGAGAAAGCCTTTGGCCCGTTCGATCTCCTTGGGCAATGTTTTGGCCCACGACAAGAAGCGATCCCGGTTCAAGGTCCCGGATAAGCGAACCGTAGTCGCCATCGGATGGTAGCCCGCGCGCAGGTGCGAAGTGGGTCGCGATCTGCCGAACTCGACGTTGGTGGGTTCCGCGCTGTGTGAGCGGTCATGCCCACTCAACAAGGCAGCCGCATCAATTCGTGCGTGGGTGGTTTCCCACACTCGAGCATGAGCGTTGCGGGCAACAATCGATGCCTTGAACTGTTCCCAGTGGCCGGGCACGTACAGATCCCGCTTGTTCAAGATCAATTCATCGGCGTAGCGAATCGCCTGTTCGGTCACAAATGTGCTCGAAGGGCTCTGGTCGTTGGCGATCGGCTGAAGCAGCGCAATGATCCGTTCAAGCTTGGTCAGTCTGGCCGTGTAGAGATCCGTCACCCCGTCGACCACTTCGGCCGGATCCGCGAGGCCGGAACATTCGAGCACAATCAACTCGGATCTATACTCTCTGACGAGTTGCGCGATTCCCCAGGACAGATCCTCCTTTGTGTCGCAGCAGACGCATCCTCCCGCAAGATTCATTACCTGCTCGGCAATGGTACCGACGCGCGGTCCGTCGATGCTGATTTCGCCGGCCTCATTCATGAGCACGCCGGCCCGAATGCCCAACCGTTTCCAATGTTCGAGCAGCCGCATCAGGAGCGTCGTTTTTCCTGCACCAAGCGATCCGCAGAGGATGTAGAAAGGCACGGCAGGCTGAGTCATGGTCACGGGTTAGGGATGGGCGTGGAGACGATCGTCCTGGCGGCTGGCCAATGCCATGAGGTCGCAATGGACCGCATCCTTGTGAGCGCAATGGGTTTCGAGCTGAATGGTCATATGCGTAATGCCGAAATCCGAAGTGATCCGGCAACGGATGTCACGCAACAACTCGTTGGTGACCGCAGTGTCATCCGCATCGATCAGCACATGGCAGGTCAGCATGACCAGTCGGGGTTCGATTGCCCACACATGCAGGTCGTGGACATTGTCGACACCGGGAATCGCTTCGATGGTGGCGGCGATATGAGAGGCGCTGACGCCAGGCGGCGTTGACTCCAGCAGCACCTCCAGGGATTCGCGAAAAATCGGCAAGGCGCCGCGGATAATCGCTCCAACCAGAAGGATGCTGATCAGCGGATCGAGAACCGTCCAACCGGTCGCAACAATGGCCGCCCCGCTGAGGATTACTCCGAGTGAGACCCAGGCGTCGGCAAGCATGTGCCAAAACGCGCTGCGAATATTGAGATCATCCTTTGCGCCGTGCTGAAGCAAGAGCGCGATCCCGAGATTGGCGGCAAAGCTAATAGCGGCGATTGCCATGACGCCGCTGCCGTCCACGGAGACAGGATGGATGAGCCGTTGCACGCCCACGATTGTGATGCCCAAAGCGGTCAACAAGAGAACGAACGAGCTTAGAAATGCGGTCACGATGCCCGCTCGATGGTAGCCGAATGTTCGCGCTTCCGTGGCCGGTCTTGCCGTCAAGATATGCGCATAGAGGGCGGCGAACAGCGCGCCCTGATCGATGAGGTTATGACCGGCGTCGCCGATTAATCCGATGCTGTTAATGAGGATCCCTCCGACGAACTCGGCGACGATGACGATCGCATTTAAGCCCAAGGCAAGATGTAAGCGCGATCGCAAATGCGTATAGGCGGCGCGTCCTGTCATAAGACATAGTCTCGCATGTGCACGGTGAACCAGCAAGTCATCCGAAAGACGGCGCTTTTCTGGTCAAGGATTCGTCGACGATCGGAGCGGTTTTTGTATCAGGCAGGCGGCGGTTCCCGCCCCTGAGTTTCCCGTTGCCAGATCGGTGGCCACCACTCGTAAGAGGATGCCGTCCGGCGCCTCATGCGGGTTCGGCACAAAAAATGGTGCCTCGAATGTCCCTGTTTCATTGGAGAAAAATAGTTGTAGGCGTTCGACGATGCGATCGCCGATCAGTAACTCTCCATAGATCCGGATCTTTCGAGAATCCCAATCTCCATGGGGTCTGACCAACGTACCGGATAACGTTTTCACTGATGCACGTAAGGTGACGTCGTCCGTTGCCATGAGCGCTTGGCCCTGTTTGGGATGCTCGATCTGCACGATGTAGCCATAGAGATGCAGCACGATGCCGTCGTTCGTGAGATCTTGTCCTGGAATGAGCAGCACGGTCTGTGATGCGTGCTGCATCGAAGCCGGATGTGCGAGAGGTCCCTCGGCGGTGATTTCCACCAAGGTGGGCCTCCGAAGCTCCACCGTCGTGGTGAAGGCGGCCGCAGGGCGGGCACTGTACACCGGCTCTTCCATGAGGTGGGGGGTCCTCATGATTTGATTCTGATCTCCTGCCTCGCCTTGCTGTATGCCGGTGGCAAGAACCTGCTTGGTCTCGACGTCCGTGATGGTGACTCTCGCGCCCCCGACTTCACGACCGATGACCATCGCGCCATGAGCGACGACCCGAACGAGAATCGTCGTGGGCTTTGGAGCATTTAATCGGGGATCGGGAGGAGGCTCGCCTTCCGCTGGGATCGCCCAGCAGGGCGGAGGGATGAGGAGCGTTAACACCCATGCACAGGCAAGAAGACGGAGTCGCGTCATTTGACTTTGGTGCCGGGATCCACTTCTTCAAGGATAGTAGCCAGCCCTCGGACTTCACTGTCACCGGCCGCCAGCACCATCCCCTGTGATTCGATGCCCATGAGTTTAGCCGGTTTCAGATTGGCGACAACGATGATGGTCTTGCCGACTAGCGACTCCGGCTCGTACTTCTTCCCGATGCCGGCCACGATCTGTCGTTGCTCGCTTCCGATTGAGACCTGGAGCTTGAGCAGTTTCTCGGACTTGGGCACCCGTTCTGCGCTCAGTACTTTGGCGGTCTTCAGCTGGATTTTTTGAAATTCATCGATGGTGATTTGCGCTTGCGCGACCGTGGTTGGCGCTTGGGTGCCGGCAGCGGTCGGTGCGGGTGCGACGGTGGTCTGTGACGTTGGGATTGATGCGTCGCTCACGAGTTTAGCTCCTTGTGGGTTGAATTCTATGCGCGGAAAAAGAGCGCTGGCCTTCTGGATCTTTGTTCCACCCTGTAGTTGACCCCATTTGATATCTTCGCTCAACAGCGGCGAATTGAAATTTATATCAAGTCCTAACTGTGTAGTAATGTTTTTGGCGGTATACGGCATGACGGGATAAATGTACAAACTCAAAATACGGAGGCATTCTGCTGCAGTATATAAGACCGCATGCAGTTCAGTCCGCTTATTCGGGTCTTTTGCGAGCTGCCAAGGCTCATGTTCATCGATGAATATATCTGCGTCGGTAGCCCTGGACGTAATATGAAGAAGCAGAGCATTGAATTCCAGATCGGAGAAGAAACCGTCGAGAGATTTTCCTAAAATAAGTAGCTGTTCCTTTGCGTGAAGGAGGAGACGGTACTTCTCTTTGTTTGTCTCAAGGTACTCCTGAGGCACATGAGGGATCGTGCCATTACAGTTTCGTTCGATCATCGTCAATGTCCGGCTCAAGAGGTTGCCGATTCCGTTGGCCAAATCGCTGTTGATTCGTCTCACCATAGCGTGCTCGGAAAAGTCGCCATCCTGTCCGAACGGCACTTCCCGCAAGAGAAAGTAGCGAAAGGCATCCGTCCCAAAGCGATCAACCATCCCATTGGGGTCAACGACATTGCCGCGGCTTTTGGACATTTTCTCGCCATCGACGGTCCACCATCCATGAGCAAAGATCATCTCCGGTAACGGCAATCCCAACGCCATCAGCATCGCGGACCAGTACACCGCATGTGTGGTCAGAATATCCTTCCCAACCAAATGCACGGAGGCGGGCCAGTAACGGTCGACCGAAGGGGATGCCGGTTTATACTCCAACGCTGAAAGATAGTTGACTAACGCATCGAACCAGACATAGGTCACGTAGTCCTTATCAAAGGGCAGTTCTATGCCCCAGGAGAGCCGTGACTTTGGCCGTGAAATAGACAGGTCCCCGAGTTTCTGGGTCTCGAGAAATCCGAGGACTTCGTTGCGACGCGTTTCAGGGCGGATGAAATTCGGGTGGGTCTTGATGTACTCGATCAGGCGGTCCTGATATTGGCCCATTTTGAAAAAGTAGTTTCGCTCGCTCAGCCGCTCGACCGGGCGTTTGCAGTCCGGACACAGTCCGTCGGCTACGTCCTTTTCGGTCCAAAACCGTTCATCGAATGCGCAATACCACCCCGTGTAAGAATCCTGGTAGATCAGCTGCTTAGAGTATAGCTGTTCAAGATATTGTTGAACGAGGCGTTTATGCTGGGGATCCGTTGTCCGGATGAATGCGTCATTGGAAATGTTGAGTCGCTTCCACAGCGTCTGAAAATGGGGCGCCAAGTTGTCGCAGTGGACTTGCGGATCCACGCCGGCCTTGGCGGCGGCTTGCTGAACCTTCTGGCCGTGTTCGTCTAGACCTGTCAGAAAAAAGACCTCACGACCTCGTAACCGCCAATAGCGCGCCAGCACATCCGCGGCGATCGTGGTATAGGCATGGCCGATGTGCGGGACGTCGTTGACGTAATAGATAGGCGTGGTGATGTAAAACGTATGCTGATCGCGCATGGTTAGGTTTCAAACCTTAACAGTCGAAGAGGACGAAAGCCAACGTCTGCACTGGCCGCTCTCACAAGACTGGCTGGGGAACTGGCGTCATGATCGCATCGCGCAGGCGAAGCAGAATGTTCTCAAGCGCCATCTGCAAATTCAGATGCCTGGTCGCCTGTCGTAGGGTGTGATCGATGTCGCTCAGCACGG
>DASTQY010000177.1:0-10547 GCA_035761525.1 Nitrospira sp.
ATGTTTCCTCGATACACACAACCTAGTCTGACGCGATCATCAGGCTATGACGAGGGAGTGGTTGACCGGCGAATAGAAGCGGGAGCAGGAGTACAGAGCCTAACAGGGAATGTGGAAGATAGATAGAAGGGGCTCCTTAGACCCCCGACATAGCTTCAAAATCACAGACTTATCATCAATCATTGTGGGTCACCCTGAAGGCTATTGATTCTCCGCTTCTCGCATCCCCGTACCATTTGATGTATGTGATGGCTCGCCTGCTTTCCAGACCAGTACACCGTGTCGATAGACTTCGACCACCGAGGCTGAGTATCGCCGAACGATTACGGTGATATGCTCGTTGATTCGCATCTCCATATCCTGGCTTAACACTCTTGCCTTTCACGGCCCCAGGGGACCCCAGGCGCTGAACTGCGTAGCTTTATGATCACCTGCTTCAACATTTGCTGCATCTGTTCATGCTCTTGGTCAGAGAGATTATCGACTTTTAAGAGGACTTCGCTGAGGCGGATATATTCCAGAACATTATGGCGGTACTCCAACTTACTCCGCTGTCGTGGATGTAGCTTTGAAAGTTCCACTGCATAATATTCAATTATACCCTCTTCGTCTTCGGATAACGCTGAACGCAAGAGAGTGGGGGACAATAGAGAGTTGCAGCATTGAAGATAATCTTGAATCTCTTTGCGGATGGACATGTCCAGGTCCGCCATAGACCACCGCCTTTCTCACACAAAGACAGCGGTTGAGCCGTCGAGGAGTTATCGAGCAGTTGTGACTTCCTGCCAAAAGAGGTGCTAGTTACTGAGGAGCAGTGTGCATCGACGACAGGGCGACGGCAGGTGCGGTCCTCTCAAACACCTTAGCGAGAAGATTCCTCTGCTTCATTTTTTCTATAAGGCCCGCGTAGGAATCATCGCGGATAATCCGAGTAAATTGCGCCTTGTAGCTTCTGATCAAGCTGGTGCCATCGATAACAACGTCGTATATTCGCCACTGGCCGGACTGGCTCCCTAACCGGAAATACAGTGAAGTGTTCACTTTTGATCCGACGAGGTTGGTTCTCACCTCTGCAAAGCGACCATGGCGCCGTTCAGAGAGATACAGCATCTCCTCGTCGTAATACTGGTCGATGTTATTTGCCAACGTGTCACGTAATAACTGCATAAAAAGGCTCACATACTCTTGCCGCTCTGAATCAGTCAGTCGCTCCCATTGAAGTCCCAAAGCACGTTGCGCGGCCTCTTCATAGCTGACGCGATGTCTGATGATGTCTTCGATGGAGTGACGTCGCTCCAGAGATCGGTTGGGCTGTCTCAGCGCTTCATTTCCAAGGATGGACAGCAAATCTGCAACCGTATCCTTGACCGCATCCGTGGGGGAATACTCGACTTGACTCGCGACGCTGTTCCCGATGACTGCCGCTGCCTGGTGTCGTTGAGCATGAGTTGTAGCAGTCGTGCTCTTTTTTGAAGTCTCTAGCAAGCCGCATCCAATCAGCGCTGTGACGATCCCGCCTGCCACGAGACATGAAGCAACATTCAGTCGCATGAACCGATTCTATCAATTTACAGGAGGACCCACTGGTCAAAATTGCTCACATCGACAGAAATTAATGCGATCAGGGAGCCGGTGCGGCGCACCGGTCTTCGAGTGTCAGTGGAGATCCGCCAACTCGATGGCGGCTTGAATCTCGTCGAGGACGATCAATTTTTGCGTCATGTCCAAACCCTGCGATTGGGCGAGATCCTGGGCGCAGAATCTCAGAAGCGGAATTAACACGCGGCACTCATCTCGCAAATGCTTGTCGAAGGTGAAGCAGCGCAGGGTGGGTTCGACCATCTGACGCACCTCCCCTTCATACTGTGGATCTGAATGATCGAGTCGCCGCAGTGCTTTCACTTCCTTCTCTAACAAGTCCGCAAGTGATTGGATCAGAGTCAACACAGAGTCTAAGCGAAGACGGCCTTCGGTCCATTGACCGGCAATGTGTGCATTGAGAGAGGTTTCCGCCACGGTATTTCTCCGGAAGATGCCTTTGCCCGACGGATGCCATTGCCTGAACCACTCACGTGCGAGCACGAAGGAATAATACATAACCGCGAGGCCGGCAGCAGCGCTCGCCCAGAACAAAATGGAGGTCAGGTCTAGATTCGGCATGATGGCTTGTCCGTTCCCGCTGTAATTGATCCGGCGCAGTCTTCGCTATGCACAACTACCTCGGCTCCTCGATTCATTGACGTCCTGAGCAGGTTCGAGACCGTTTCGACTCGGCCACCGGAGTGGGACCCATGAGAACAGCGAGAAAGAAGATAGTTCCACAACAGTGAGAGTTCCATGCTATGCCTTCGAGAAGGAGGAAGCTGGTCACAACTGCTCGGGACACTACTTGATTCAGTCACCGGGTGAGCCTGCGCGCGCTGTATCGTATCCTCAGCTTCCAGTGGGCATCGTATACCAACCCTGCGCGAACACGCCGTGATCTGTTTTGATCAGACCGCTCCAGCCAGTTTTTGTATTGTTCAGGCTCGCTCTGTCGAGCTATCCGAGAAATCCACTTCTCACCTTAAGCGAAATGGCGCTTTGAATTATGTCCACATGCGATATCTGTCACGCCGATGATGTTGTTGCCCAACGTTCGTCCCGCGGGACAGACGCGCTACAGCGACTGGTGGTACACCAGCAATGCATTCAAGGTCACAGATGGCATCTGGCTTTCGAGGATGCAACTTACCCACTGGGTGGCAGAGATGTCCTGGTCTGTGACTGTCCAGAAGAGTGACGCGGCGTTCTGGAAAGGTTCCGGAGTGTGCAAAAACGCGACGGGCCACGCCCTAGTCGTGCAAAATGACATTCAGCAGGGAGCTGTGCACGTGCAGTTCGCCGTTGTATTCAATGAAACCCAGCTTGCGGAACTTGTTCATGAAAAAACTCACGCGCGAGCGTGTGGTGCCGATCATCTCGGCAAGCGTTTCCTGACTGATCTTCGCAATAACCGTCTCAGGCTTCCCTTCTTTGCCGAAATGAGCCAATAAGAGTAATACGCGGGCGAGCCGCTTCTCGCTGGAGTTGAAGAGGTGATCCACCAAATCCTCTTCGATCCGAATGGTGTGGGCCAGCAGATAGGCCATAAACAGCTCGGCGAAGGTAGGCTCCTCGTGCAGCACGAGGAGCATCGCCTCCTTGTCGATGCGCACGATACTGGAGTCTTCCACGGCCGTCGCGGTCGCCGTCCGAATGGCCTGTCCGGCGAGGCATGATTCACCAAAAAATGCACCCCGTTCCAGAATCGCGATAACGGCCTCTTTGCCTTGCTGCGAAACCACCGTCAGCTTCACCTTGCCGGCCTGGACATAGAACACTGCTTCAGCGGCATCCCCTTGCGAAAAGATCGTGTGTTTCTTAGGGGATTCCAGAGTAGTTTTCCCCTTGCCCACTTTGGTGAGAAAAAGCTGGGGATCAAAGGTCGTACGCGCGCGTGCCATGGCTCAACCTCCGCTGACTAAGTGTGATTCCACTCATACTGACACGCAGAGAGTGACTATTCTTGCACCCGGACGTGGCAATAGCAAATAGGCCTTAGACCAATTGCTGACCGCGTTTGACCACCCCTGTGTCATTATCGAGAGCGGTTCAGCGAATACGACGCGCCCGGCGTTCGCACGGGTGCTTGCAAATCCTCCACGTATTGTTGCAGTTCGACCAGTGCGTGATTGAGTTGTGTCACCGAGCAGTGGCGCAAGGTATGAATGCTCTTACCTGTCCACAGCCGAACGGCCTTTCGAGACGGTGAATTTAGCGTCAACACATAGGTCTGGGGGGTCGTCTTCATCATGTCCTCCATTTGCGTCTTTGCTCGTAGTTTTGACATCGGCCCGGCATGCAGCGGCTTCCCCGGAGCATGTGTCACGCGGCTCGAAAAACAGCAAGCAGATCACTCAATGCCAGTGTCTTGTGTTTCAAGACCGCTCGCTCGGCTTTCAGTTCATCGAGGGCATCTGCCTTCGCGGCTCCATCCTTCAGACATGCCATGACAAGGGTTTCTATCCGTTCGCACTCCTGCGCGACCTTGGCCTTCACCACCTGGTTCACCGACAGCATGTCCAGCACCGCGGCTTTGGTCGAGGCTAGAGTGGCTTGGAATTGTGGCTCCGGATAGCTGATGCGTGCCGCCTCGCTCACACAGCGGTCCAAGCTTTGCGCCAGAAAGAGATATAATCGCGACAGCGTGTCAGTCATGTCAATGTGGCTCTGAACAGTGGGTTGGACGTTCATTGCTCATCTCCTTTTCGTTTTAATCCAGCCTGATGATCTTCTTTATCCCGCGCTACCAGGCTGCTTCGCCGTAGTTGAGTCTCCCGCGATTGCCATCGGTTCGGTCTCCTTCTGCATCGATATTTTGAGTTCATGTATGGCCGTTGCTACATCCTGCTCCGTCGATCCGAACCGATCGCCCATGACCTTGATCGCTTGTCGGATGGCTGTCGTCATCTTCGTGATCTGCTCTTGTGGTGTCATGCAATCTCCTGTTAGTGCCCTATGAGTAAAACCTTGCCCGGCGATCTGCTACCGACATAACCGACTATCGTGCAACACCCAAGAGCAGGGACCCTATGGGGCACGCCGTTTTTCGGCATCACTTTCACTCGCCATCGACGAGGCTAATACCCACACGAGCATGCAGAGCGTACCGAGTCCAATTATCTCGATCATAGAACACCTCTCGTGCCACTCGCTCAAATTGTGGTGGTATCCCTACAACAATTTGGGAGGCACCAGTGCCCGAACCAGACCATTCTGTGGAACCTCCGCCCGTCTGGAGGACAGCACGAAGAGACCCGTCGTAAACAGACTGATGAGAATGAGCGACGCCACGAGAAAGGTCGTCGTCGTCGAAATCCTGGGCAACGCGTCCTGTGCGCTCAGGGCCGCAACTCGATCCGCCGTTAAACGGTCAGAAGTTACGCCCCGCTGTTGGGACCCAGGCATGGTTGCGACTACCGTTGCGCTCCCAAGTTGTTCCTGAATCGCCGCTCGAACTGGTTCGTACACCTCTTGGACTGTGGCCATTTCTAAGATTGCCGTTCCCAGTTGCTCTTGCCTCAATGTTGAGCGCGTTTCGTTCTCTTGGGTCGCGGCAACAATCCCTCGACCAATATTCGGCTGCCAATTCGCGAGGAACAAGCGGTCCATGTTCTGTCCCATGGCCTTTGTCACACCGATCATTTTGGGGTTGTCGTGAGCAGCGCGTTCCACGGAAGACCACAGTCCACTGCGAACTCCACGACGTGTAAAATTGACGATCGAGCGACCCATGACTGTCTGAACTCGGGCGGTATGCTCGGATTCAGCCCACGAGGCGCCGGTGGTAACTGGGTCGAGATAGCTATAAGGGAAATGTTGCCACTGGTTCCTTTCGAAGGTCAGACCACCAAGTTGTGTGATGGCTGCAGCCGCGTCTTTCGCATGCCTACGTTCAAGGAGCACATGATCCACAATAGCTTGGCCGAGCACCGGTTGGAGCAAATCCATCCCCGTAAGATTGTCGGTGGGCTGTCCTATCGTCCCTGTTCCTACGCTCCCGATCTGCATGCCATTGGCAGCCATGAGCAACACACCGCTGGCCACAATCGTGGCGCACAATCCTACCACGACGATTACGTCCAAAAACTCGAATCTCCGTTGCATAGGCACCTCCACGCTCCTCGATTTACTCTTGGGCTTGGCCGGGAGTTCCTGTCCCTCCCCGCCAAGCCCTCGGTCTCGCCAGGTCTCGTACGCCTAGTTGTGGTCTTCAAGTCCTCTACTTGGTCTTCCGCTCGGTTTCTTTCCCCGAAGGCTCGGTCTTCGCGTTCGCTCCGACCACAGGGGATTGACCGGCTCCATCACGCTCCGAGATCCTGGCATTGTTCTGATTCACCGTGTTCTGATCCATGAACGTCGGAGTCATATTCGTATCGCCGGACTTCGCGGCCTCCATGAGGGATTGACTATGGGTCAGATTTTGCTGGCCCGTATCGTTCGCAAACTCGCCACCAGACGGATACCCAGGATGCGTTGGCAGCATCGATGGGTTGGCCAGGGCAAGGCCCGTCATTCCGACAAACATAAGACCCGCTATTGTCATCGTGAACAGTCTCATAATAGAACCCCCTTTGTTGCACACATCATCTTCTCGACAAACGATGATCTCATTTTGATCGCGCAAGCGCCTTATGCGAGGACTGTCAACTCTCTCGGACGGTCTAGTTTTCCGTGCGGTGACTGGAATCGCTCGTGCTAAGAGAGGAACGGAAGCGCAAGGCAGTCAGCGTAATCGAAGCGTGAGAACAACATACCGGTCTCTATACCGGGATACTGTTCTATATCGAACACTATGCCCCCTGTGCCTGGCTGGAAAGTGGCATTTCCGGCATGCAGCAACGGGTGGGCGCTTGGATGGTGCTGCTCATTCGTTGCGGGTTAGCTCGAAAGCATGTGTGTCAAGACGAGCGCAATCACCCAGGCTATGACGTAAAACCCCAGGAATACTTCTGACCGTCCATCGGTCCAAATGCGCATGGTCAGCCTCTCGATCTCCGGAATTCTTACTTTTCTCTCATCGATGACCGCACTGCGTGAGGGTCATTGTCCGGGCCGGTGTAGGAGACATACATCTCATCGATAATATCTTTTGCTTCTTTGGAAACTGCGAACTCCACAAAGGATGTTGCCGTAGAGTTGGCTTCGTCTTTTCGAAGCAATAGAACCGGCCTGCGCAAGCGATACCGCCCATCTCTGACGGTCTGTTTCGCCGGTTCAACTTGATCGACACTCAAGAGTGCCACACCAACGCCATAGGTGACCGCATCAAGCGCTACGCCAAGGGACGCATAGGTCACTGCCGACCCGTTGCCGGCAAGGCGGCTGATCGCTCGCTGATCAGACCGGCTCACATAAGCAGTTGGAGGACTTTTTCCAACGATGTCCAGGACCGTCTCAAACGTGCCGCGAATCGGCTGGTTGGAAGGGCTGTTGATGAGTTCAATTCTTGTATCGTTGCCACCCACATCCGACCATCGAGTCGCGGTGCCCGAGAACATCGCCGCAAGCTGCACAGAGGTGATCTCCCGCACGGGATTCGTAAAATCCACCAGCACCGCAATGCCATCCCAAGCAATGGGAGTGACCAGGAGGTCCGGATCGGTCTGACCGACCACGGCCACATCTGCCTCGCCCGTCTTCACCATGTGAGATGGCTGAAACGACGGATCCCATCGGATCTCAGCTACAGCGCCAAAATATTTCTTTTCAAACGCGCTCGTCAGCCGTTCGACCATGCGAAGTTCCGGACCGTTTCCGGCAATTGTGATGGCGGCAGACAATGCCTCGTCCGCTGACCACCCCAAGAATGCAAGTGCCACGAGCAGGCTTGCGGCCATCCCGGCATGACCAGGCCTGCGGCATCTCTCCACGTCTGTCTCTCGCCTCTCAACGATGTTCATGCCTCAATCTTCCTTTTGTGTACCGGGCGGTGGGAGCTCCGGGGACACGTGCACGGTTCTGAACCGGAGGGGAGTGCCCCGTCCGGTTGCCTTCAATGACGGGATCAATATTTTCACCGCAGAGAAGGCAGCGCCACCCATCTATCACGTCGGAGCTCCACAGCTCCCTCAACTGGGTGGTAATCATGAACCCCTTGCAGCGCGGACAACGCATCGACATCGGATCTATTTTCCCTTCCCGCAGATCTCAACAATCGCTTGTACGGTTCCATCTTGCGGACTGATCATTTGGAGCATCCCCGTGTGTTCCGGCGCTCGCTTGAAGAATGTGGCAAAATCTTCGTCATACGGATTCTCCACCGTAGTCGTGTCGCCGCTCTGACGGTTATAGACTGTTTCATGGACGAGCGCGGAAACTGTCTGCGTGCCATTGGCACGTATGGGACTTGTGACCCTCCAGAATATGGGCCGCTGGTTCAATGTACCCCTCACTCCGTCGACCGCGATGCTCGAACACAGCCTGGTTCCCTTTTTGACCTCCACACGATCACCTTTATCGCTAAACTGAGCGAGGCCTGCTGCCGGCACTGCGATGACCATCGCTGACACAAGCAGGTGTAGGAATTTGGGCATCACACACCTCCGTTTCGGGACATAGGGACCAACTCACGCATTCTGCTCTTTAACTCACGGCTGCCGGAACTGCCCGCCGCACGAGATACACCGCGACAACCAAGGCGAGGACGACAAGCACATTCGCCCCCAGATCAAGTAGATACCGGTGAAACACTTGGTCGCTGAGATTCTCCATGTAGGCAATCTGCGCGCCAGTCGTGAGAATACGTCTGGTGGATGCAATGACACAAATATACAGGAAAGGTTCTAACGTGATGACTTTGGTTTTGAGAAAATTAATGATGGTGCGGAACAATTCTAAGAGGATAATGACCAATAGAAGATCATGAACGAGCGCGAGCACGGAGGGAACGGCTTGCGATCTCACTGAAAGGAGGAAGACATACCAGGAGTGAGCGAATACCACCATGGCGATCAGGAGAAAACTGAATCCGGTTGTGATGTAGCCCAGGCCGTCCAATGTTTCCATCGCACCGATGGTCTTTGCATCGGTGGTCGGATTCGTGTTCGTCCACCCGCTCCTCAAACGCAGTAAAGTGGTCACTTCTGTCCCCTTCTTATCTGTAAGCTTGCTCGAACGCCCTCAGAAGACCAGCACGACCTACTCATCGTACGTCATCTTGATCCTCAGGCATCGAGGCCCAGATCGCTATCCCCCACGTCATCACCAATATGGCCAATAGGCTGTATATCTGATACATGTCAGTCCCCTTTCACTCCGAGTGGTTCTAATTGTCTTGTAGCCTCGTCTGCATGGCAGACCTGCTGAGCCAGCATCCGCTGCTCTGGAGTGACCCGTTCGGAAATCCTCGCTAAACAGGCTTCCAGTGTGTCCTCCGAAATGTTTCCCATGCTGCTGCGCCCTTCCGCTGGAGCCAGAATCATGGCTCCCTCGACGAGCCTGTCTTCCGCATCCACAGACGATACGGTTGCTCCCAACATGAATGTGACGCTCGAAAGCAACACGAGCCGCTTCATCGTGAGGCAGACTTTCATTTCATGCTCCCTTCCTTCGGGATAATTCGATAGCGGGCGTACTTCCGTCATCGCATAAAGACAATCTGAACGCGATGTCGCAAAATCAACTCCCAGGAGGAGCGGCGGAGACTGGAGAATCAGATCGCGCTTAGGAAGGTGAGAGTGGCGCGAGAGATAGGGCAGTCGGCGTAGCTCAATACAGGTTTCACCTTACAGCCCGGCATCCCAGCAGTCAAATGCCAGAAAGTGCGTTTGCACGCTAACAAACTGATACAGCACAGTTATAATTATTTCCTTGGGACGTTCTCTTATGACTGTCCGCGTGACGAAGCAATCGGCTTCTGCTCAATTTTACTTCGCTGGGTGCTCAGGATCTTTGTAACCGGCATAATTCCCTGTCCAATGGGAATACCGGCGGTTGGCCCAGATGGTCACCTCCTCTTTGTGCATCTCGCCATATCGCCTCTGCAACACCGAGCCGAACTTAACGAGATCGCCCTGGATCTCGTCGAGATCCTCCGTCGTAATCTTCTCCCATTTCGCTTTCAGCGGATCCCTCAGTTGTAACCAAAACTGGCCGAACTGTTCCTGATTCATAACGTGCTCCTTGGTAAGGGGATGAATCTTTCCTCGCTTCCTTGCTACAAACCACTTCGACAGGTGCGAAGCTGGAAATCAGCTTCTCTTCAACAAAATGGTCGCCGCTACAGTATGCGCACTTGCTATTCAGCTTGGCCGAACCCGAGGGCCTCTGCCACTCTTTCCGCTTTCTTAAGGTGAACTGTCAGAACCGGTAGTATGCCTTCCGCCCATTGCTTCACCTTTTCATTACGTAGCATCGCCGCATTCTTCTCAAACTCTTTGAGGTCCTTTCGATGATTCTCAAGCATGTACGCAACAAATGCTTCGTCGAATTCTTTTCCGGACAAATGGGACAATCGCTGCTGTTGTTTTTTATGTTCGCTGTCGAGCTGAACAGGAAGATAAATCCCTTCACTAGCGGACAGTTCTTTTACTTCCTGACTCGCATACTGGTGGTCTTCACTAATCTCGGCCCCGAATTCCTTCACATCTTTGTGAGAAGCTTTCTTGAGTGCTAGCGTCCCGAGTGCAATGTCCGCCAACTGTCCTTGGGCAGCCTTTTGCAGGAACGCCGTCTCCTTGGCATCTAGCTTTCGAGCGGCTTGAAGCGACGCCGTGGTGAGAAATGTAGCGACGAGTACTGCGACAAACACGTAACGAGCCATGGCACCTCCGGGGGATTTATGGTTGCAACTCTGTACTATGGTCCAGCCAGTCCATGCCAGGAACTAGGAATCGCCTAATAGTAAGCGAATTCTCACTGGGATTAATGGCGGTCATGGCGCTAGGAGGCTGTGTTGGCGCGGAAGACCGTTTGAGAAGACACAAAAATTTATAACGCTGTAGAACCATCCGTTTATAGGGTCT
>DASTQY010000178.1:0-17468 GCA_035761525.1 Nitrospira sp.
TCAGCCCGGTTATACCGGCTCGTTGGCCGACTATGAACAAACGGGGGGCTACCAGTCGGTCAAAAAAGTCATGGGGAAGGTGTCCCCCGCGGAGGTGACGCAGCTAGTCATTAAGTCCGGGCTACGTGGCCGTGGGGGCGCCGGATTTCCAACTGGAGTGAAATGGGGCTTTCTACCCAAAGATTACCAAGGGTTGCGGTATCTCTGCTGCAATGCGGACGAAAGCGAGCCGGGGACGTTCAAGGATCGGCAGTTGATCGAACGCGATCCTCATCAAATTCTTGAAGGAATCGTGCTGGCCTGCTATGCAATCGCAGCGGAAACGGCCTACATCTATATTCGAGGCGAGTTCGTGCTCGGTGCGCGAATTCTTGAGGAGGCCATTGGCGAAGCTCGCCGGGCCGGCTACATCGGCAAGAATATCCTGGGCACAGGCGTGACGGTCGAAATCTGGGTGCATCGCGGTGCAGGCGCCTACATTTGCGGCGAAGAGACGGCGCTGCTGGAGTCGCTGGAGGGGAAACGAGGTCTGCCACGAGTCAAGCCGCCGTTTCCGGCCACACACGGGCTGTACAACAAACCGACCGTGGTGAACAACGTCGAAACGCTCGCCAACCTGCCTCATATCATCAACCGTGGGCCTGAATGGTTTGCAGCAATCGGGTCACCGCCCAAGAGCACGGGGACGCGCATCTTCTGTGTCAGTGGACACGTGAAAAGACCCGGCAATTACGAAGTGCCAATGGGCATAACGTTCCGGGAATTAATTTATGAACACGCGGGCGGAATGCGGTCCGAGAAACCGTTGAAAGCGTTCATTCCCGGCGGTGCGTCTGCGCCTTTTCTGACACCCGATCACCTTGATGTAAAGATGGACTTCGAATCGGTCGCAGCAGCTGGTTCGATGTTGGGTTCCGGGGGCGTCACCATCATGGAAGAAGGCACCAGCATGGTGTGGGCTGCGCTGCGCCTCATGGAATTTTTCTATCATGAGTCGTGCGGCAAGTGTAGTCCATGCCGGGAGGGCAGCTCCTGGCTGGTACAGACCATGCGCCGGATCGTGGACAAACGAGGCCGGGCTCAGGACCTCGAAACCTTGACGGAGCTTTGCAAGAACATCGCCGGTCGCACGGTGTGCGCCTTCGGAGACGCCGAAGTCGCACCGATCATGAGCACATTAAAACATTGGCGGCCGGAATACATCGCACTCATCCATGAGGCGGAAGCCGCGAATCTGCTCCGTCCGCAGCCAGTAGGGGCCAAGGGGTAAGGCATGACCGTGTCTTCTTCACAAACGGTTCGGTTGACGATTGACGGCATGGAAATCACCGTGCCGAAGGGCACGCTCGTCATCGAAGCAGCCCGGCGTGTGGGAGTGATGATCCCCCACTTCTGTTATCACCCGAAACTAAAGCCGGACGCCAATTGCCGCATGTGTCTCGTCGAAATCGAGAAGATGCCCAAGCTGCAGACCTCCTGCAGCACGATCGCGACGGATGGCATGTCGGTGCGGACAGCCACCAGCGTCGTGAACGATGCGCACAAATCGGTGCTCGAATTCATCCTGGCCAACCATCCGCTCGACTGTCCCGTTTGCGACCAGGGCGGCAAATGCGACCTACAAGACTTTTCCCACGAATACACGGCTACCGGCAGCCGTTTTCTCGAAACCAAACGCATTTTCCAGAAAGAGTACTTTAGTCCGCTCATCGAAACGCAGATGAACCGCTGCGTCCAATGCCTGCGTTGTGTCCGCTATTGCGACGAGGTGATGGACGTCAAAGCCCTGGCTCCTTCCGGGCGCGGCACCATGACCGAGATCAAATCCTTCAGTTCCCATCCGCTGGACTGCGAGTTCTGCGGGGGCTGTGTGCAGATCTGTCCAGTCGGCGCGATCACCAGTCGCTTGTCCATGTACGAATATCGTCCCTGGATGCTGAAGCGCGCCGATACCATTTGCCAATATTGCGGCGACGGCTGTCAGATCACCGTGCAGACCAAGGACAACGAGCTCATAGAGGTCAATTCGTCCTACGGCGCCGGCCGCAACAACGGCGATCTCTGCGCGCGCGGCTTTTTCGGGTTTCATGCCACGAGCCGGCCGGATCGGCTGACCAAGCCGCTCGTCCGCCGAAACGGTGTCCTCGTCGAGGCGACGTGGGAAGAGGCTCTCGAATACACGGCGGAGCAAATTGCGCGGCTCAAGCGGATCCATGGAGCCCAGGCTTTCGGCGGTCTGACGTCCAGCCGCTGCACAAACGAAGATCTCTATTTGTTTCAAAAGTTCATGCGACTGGTGATCGGGACGAACAACCTGGACAGCAGCGCACGCTACGGGCACCTGAACGGGGTACAGGCGATGCGGCGCGTTCAAGGCACCCACCGCTGGACGGTGACTTTCGAGGATATCGTCGAGGCCGATGTCCTTCTCCTCGTCGGCACCAGCATCACGGAAACCAATCCCGTGACGGGTCTCAGAGTCAAGGAAGCGGTCAAAAAACGTATGGCTCGCCTCTTGACCATCGAGTCAATGCAACCTGGGATCGACTCCATCAGCAACATCACGAATCTTGCGGATCAACATGTGGGCGTGCCGACGGCCCAGTTCGGGAACGCGTTGAGCGGCCTCCTCAAGGCCGTGATGGAGGGCGGCCACGTCGCCCCTTCCGTGCAGAAGGAATCGCCAGAATATGTGATGGCGCTGTCACAGGTGCTTGAACGCCTCGCTTGGACTGACCTCGAGGCCGCGACGGGAGCGAGTCCTGACAGCTTCAGGCAGATGGCAGCCGCGATCGCCAAAAGTCATCGCTTCGTCGTGCTCACTGGCCAGGACCTGTTGCGAAGCGTGGGCGGTTATGGTGCCTGCCTTCAGCTTCTTGACCTGCTGGTGCTCACAGGTAAATCGACCGAAGCAGGCTGCGGCTTTGCTCCATTGGCCGAAGAAAACAACGATCAGGGCGCAGTGGAGCTGGGAGCGGTTGCTGAATTGTTGCCTGGTGCACTCGACCTCGCCAGTTCGGACGCCAGAGCGAAGATCGGCCTCGCGTGGAACACGGACATCCCCTCCACACCTGGCGCGACCTTGACCGACATGATCAAGCGTGCTCGGGCCGGCCACTTGAAAGCCATGCTTGTGGTGGGCGAAAACCCGATCGGCACTTTGCCATCGCACATGGGCGCACGAGAGGCCTGCCAGAGCTTGGAGCTCCTCATCTGCCAGGAACTTTTTATGACGGAAACCGCAGCCCTCGCCCATGTGGTGTTCCCTGCCGCCGCCCCCTTTGAGAAAGCCGGCACATGGACAAACGAGGAGGGCCATGTTCAAGCCATACGCCCCGCGGTCGAGCCGGCAGGTGAAAGCCGGCCTGATTGGGAAATATTGTCCGCGCTCTCTCTGTTGTTGGGGACGCCAATGGAGTACAACGACAGCAAGGATTTGCTGAAAGAGATCCGCAGTGTCATTCCGGGCTATGGCCTCCTCGGTCCGACACCCACTCCTCAAAAAGTGGACCGGGGAGCTGTCGATCGATACGTGTCGGGGGGCTATCGCGACGACCTCTCCACTCGGTATACTTTGGCCCCGCATGGACCGCGCCTTGATGGATGTGACTGGTACATGCACCTGACTCAGAGCTTGTTTCACTCGGGGAAACTATCCACCCGATCGAAGGGATTACTTGAGATCGAATCCCGCGACGCCATCCGCATGAACCGGGCAGATGGAACGCGGTTGGCCCTCGCCGACGGTGATCGCGTCCGGCTGTCGAATTCACGAGGCGAGATGACGACCTCCGTCAAACTCGTGGAACGTGTTCCGCAGGGAACGGTCTGGTTTCCCGATCATTTCGCTCAAGAGGCGACCAAGCTTTTCGACTGTACGATTGACCAGGCGACGAAAGTACCCGCCTTCCGGACAACGTCAGTCGCGATCACCAAGGTTCGGTGACAAGGAGAAGTGATCCAGGATGTTCAAAAGGCACATTCTCACCCGCCCACCCCTGGCGCTTGTTTTCACCCACCCAACCCACCGATTGTTTCGCAATCGATGTCCCGGGACGTGCCTTGGGGCGTGCATGGCCGCAGCAAGAATTTGAGTAAGGAGCACGATCGTGACTGAACTGAGTTTGAGACTGGCAGTCTCGGTGGCCCAAATCGCCGCCGTCATGGGCGTCGTCATGCTGACGGTAATGATCTTGACCCTGGCCGAACGTAAGGTGCTCGGTTGGATGCAGGACCGTATGGGTCCCATGGAAGTCGGTCCTTACGGGATCCTGCAGCCCATTGCCGACGGCCTGAAGTTGTTCTTCAAGGAAGACATCGTGCCGGCCGGCGCGAACAAGTTCATGTTCAGCCTTGCGCCGATTCTGGCGATGGTACCGGCCCTGATCGGATTCGCTGTCGTGCCCTTCGGACCGAGTCACAAAGTCGAACTGTTCGGCATCTCGATAGAGCCCTTCGTCATCAGCGACATCAATATTGGTATTCTCTACATCCTGGCATTCACGTCTATCGGCGCCTACGGCATCATTCTGGGTGGCTGGGCCTCGAACAGCAAATATTCTCTCTTGGGAGGGCTCCGATCCGCCGCCCAGGTCATCAGCTATGAACTCAACGTCGGCCTCGCCATCGTCGGGGTCCTCATTCTCGCGGGCTCACTCAGCCTGGTTAAAATCACCGAGGCCCAAGCGGGCGGCTTTTGGCATTGGTTCGTGTTCGCGCTGCCGGCGCCTCAGATCTTTGCGTTCGTCGTCTATGTCATTTCCGCAGTGGCAGAGACGAACCGGGTACCGTTCGACTTACCGGAAGCGGAAAGCGAGTTGGTCGCGGGATTTTTTACGGAATACAGCGGCATGCGCTTCGCCTTTTTCTTTATCGCTGAGTACGCCAACATGGTCTTGGTGTCCTGTGTCGCCGCCGCCATGTTTTTGGGCGGCTGGAATGCGCCCTATCCAGGGACGATACTGGCGCACCTGGGCCTGGAACAGGTGGCCTGGATTGAAAATCTCGCATGGTTCACGGTGAAGGCATACGCCTTCCTCTTCCTGTTCTTCTGGCTCCGGGCCACTTTGCCGCGTCTGCGTTACGATCAACTGATGAAATTCGGATGGAAAGTGATGTTGCCGATTGCCTTAGGTAACATCGTCGTCACCTCGATTGCCGTCTATTTATTTCCCAGAGGATAAGCGGTGACCCGCCGCCAAAACGGATGGCGTAGATGAAGAACGTTGTTGCCTGGCTCAAAACCATCGTCTTCTACGAGATACTCGTCGGCATGAAAGCGACGATGTCGCATCTGCTGCACTACAAGCCGATTACGGTACAGTACCCTCACGAGAAGCGTACTCTCCCGGACAACTACCGCGGGATGCTCGGTCTGTTGCGCTACGACGACGGGACAGAAAAGTGTGTGGGCTGCGATCTCTGCGAGGCGGCCTGTCCTTCGAGGGTCATCCGCGTCGTGAGCGCGGAAGTCCCGGCGGAACCCACGAAGCGTTATGCCAAGGAATATTACATGGATATGACGCGCTGCTTATTTTGCGGTATGTGCGTCGATGCCTGCCCCGTGGATGCGCTTGGCATGAGCCGCGAATTCGAATGGTCGGTCTACGACAAGCGCCAGCTGCATCTGAACAAGGAGCAGCTGTTGGCGATCGGTGACCGTGCGTTTCCAGTTCGCGAGAAGCGGCTGGAACTGCAACACCCCAACGTGGCGTTTTTCAACGTCTCATTCGGCCACGTCCCACAGAAACCGAATTGAATTGCAGCCATGGCCGACCGAGCGGACGCGGACTGTCGGGACGGGATGAACGTGCGTGCTTTGCTAACGGGAATGCCGGCTTGATATGGACCAGGTCTTCTTTTTTTATTTTGCGCTGGTTATTGCGGCGTCATCGGTGTTGGTTGTCGCGATGCGCAATCCCATCTACAGCGCGCTCTCGCTGCTGATCATGTTTTTCCATGTGGCGGGTCTCTATGTGACCCTTCATGCCGAATTCCTGGCCGCTGTTCAGGTCATCGTCTATGCCGGGGCCATCCTCGTGCTCTATTTGTTCGTCGTCATGCTGCTGAATCTGAAGCAGGACGATCGCTATCACCGGCAGTGGCCGGTGGCTGCGGCAATCGGCTCTGTTTTAGTCATCGAGGCCATCGTGCTGACGCTCCTCAGAGGAGGGACAGCACCAGCCGTCCGGCCAGGACAGGAGAGCGAGGCCGCCGGACTTGGCAACACCGAAGCGTTGGGTGACGTGCTCTACTCGACCTATCTGTTTCCATTCGAGGTGGCGTCGTTGATCCTGCTGGTCGCGATGATCGGTGCCATTATTTTGGCCAAGAAGGATCTTGAAGGACGACAAGCGTGAGACATTGGGCGTGACGGCTGGTGATCGATGACGGTGCCTCTCTCCTACTACGTCGCATTGAGCGCGGTGGTCTTTCTGACCGGACTCCTCGGCGTTCTGGTCAGACGCAACGTCATCATCATCTTGCTGTCGGTTGAGCTGATGTTGAACGCCACCAACATCAATTTTGTCGCATTCTCCCAAGCCCTTCACAACATCGCCGGCCAAGTCTTCGTCTTCTTTGCGCTGACCGTCGCCGCCGCTGAAGTCGCTGTCGGACTCGCCATCATCATCGCGCTGCACCGGGCGAAAGCCACCATCAATGTCGACGAGTTTCAGCTGTTGAAGTGGTGATGATGACCTACGAACTCATTCCCCTCCTGCCGCTCGCCTCTTTCCTCATTCTAGGGCTGTTGGGACATTGGATCAGGGGAAATGCCCATTTCGTGGCGGTTCCAGCTATGCTCGCCTCGTTCCTCCTGTCGATCTTTGCTTTCATGGAGGTAGCCGGCGGGCACGAGTCCACCCTTCGCCTCTATACCTGGGTGACCTCCGGCATCCTCGACGTCCACATCGGAATCGCCATCGATCGCCTCACCGCCGTCATGTTGCTGTTGGTCACCACGGTCAGCACCCTGGTCCATATCTATACGATCGGGTACATGCGTGGCGATCCTGGATATGCCCGCTTCTTCAGCTATATTGCATTGTTTACCTTCTCCATGCTCATGTTGGTCCTCGCTGACAATTTCCTGCAATTGTTCGTCTTCTGGGAAGCGGTCGGCCTGTGTTCCTATTTGTTGATCGGCCACTGGTACGAACGGCCATCAGCCTGCGTCGCAGCGACCAAGGCGTTCATTGTCAACCGGGTGGGAGATTTCGGATTTCTCCTTGGCCTGCTGCTGGTCTTGACCACGTTCAATAGCCTGGACTATTCCGACGTCTTCGCCCATACCACTTCGCACTCACGAGAACTCATCAACCTCCTTGAACCATTCGGCGGTTCGCTCGAGGTGTCGGTCATAACGATGATTTGCCTGCTCCTCTTTATGGGCGCGATTGGCAAATCGGCTCAGGTCCCCCTCCATGTGTGGCTGCCTGATGCAATGGAAGGACCCACGCCAATCTCCGCCCTCATTCACGCCGCAACGATGGTCACCGCTGGCGTCTTCATGGTCGCGAGACTGGCTCCGCTTTACGACGCTGCTCCCGCCGCCAGGGACGTCGTAGCCGTCGTCGGCGCGTTGACGATGATACTGGGGGCAACCATCGCGTTGACACAAACGGACATCAAGCGGGTGGTCGCCTACTCCACCATGAGCCAACTCGGATACATGATGATGGCTTGCGGACTGGGCGCCTATGCCGCCGGGATCTATCATCTCTTGACCCACGGAGCCTTCAAAGCACTGCTGTTCCTGGGTTGCGGCTCCGTTATTATTGCTCTGCACCATGAGCAGGACATGCGCCGCATGGGCGGGCTCAAGGACAAACTGCCCGTTACCTACTGGACATTCGTCGTCGGCTCATTGGCGCTCGCCGGATTTCCCCTCACCGCCGGCTTTTTCAGCAAAGACGATCTCCTGATTTCAGCCTGGTCGGCGGGGATACTCGGTCAGGTGTTGACGGCCTTCGGCCTTGTGACGGCTCTGATGACCGCGTTCTATACCTTCCGGCTGGTGTTCGTTACGTTTTGGGGGCCTTTTCGGGGAGACCGTCACCACGCGGATCACGTGCATGAACCCTCGTACTCGATGACGGTTCCGCTCATTATCCTTGCTGTCTTGAGCATCGTCACAGGGTATGTGGGCATCCCGGATTTTCTCGAGCCGGTCTTTGCCAGGGAAGGCGCGGCATCGCACCAGGAAGGAAGCGGAGCCACGGCAGTCATGCTCCTTGCGACCCTGATGGGATTGCTGGGGATCGCCGGCGCTTATTACACATACGTGATGGATCCTTCACTGCCCGATCGCTGGGCCCAGCGTTGGCAGGCGGCCTACCAGCTGTCTCTCAACAAATGGTACGTAGACGAAGTCTACGACCGCCTCTTCGTGCGCCCTACATTCAAGGCGGCCGTAGAATTGTGGAAACGCATGGACGTGGCTACGATCGACGCAGCCGTCAACGGCGTCGCACGGGCCATTGCCTGGGGGGGCTGGCTACTGCGACTCGTGCAGAGCGGACAGACGCAGCATTATGCGCTCGGCATGGCCTTAGGGGCTGTCGTGATTCTCACGCTATTGATGGTGATGTGAAGCTTATGCACACCGGCGGATTTCCCTGGCTCACCGTCTTGATCTTCCTGCCGTTGGCGGGCGCCGGGGCCCTGTATCTTGTCAAAGAGTCGCATGCCCGTGCCATAGCCCTGGTCATCACGGTCGCCGACTTTCTCGTGGCGCTTCCTTTGTGGTGGCTTTTCGATTCTTCCTTAAGCCACATGCAGTTCGTCGAGCACGTGCAGTGGATCACATCACCGCCGATTCATTACAGTCTCGGCGTCGACGGCATCAGTCTTCCTCTCGTGCTGATGACGGCCCTCCTCATGCCGCTCTGCGTGTTGATTTCCTGGGAATCCATCACAACGAGGGTGCGTACGTTCATGGCCGTCCTGCTCGTGATGGAAGGGGCCATGATAGGCGTCTTTGTCGCCCTGGATTTTGTCCTGTTTTATGTGTTCTGGGAAGCGATGCTGATCCCGATGTATTTGCTCATCGGTGTCTGGGGAGGGCCGAACCGCCTCTATGCCGCGATGAAGTTCTTCCTCTATACGCTGGTCGGCAGCATGCTGCTGCTCGTCGCAGTGCTCGTCCTGTATTTTTACGGCGGCCATACGTTCGATATTCTGGCGCTGAGTCAGGTCACCTATCCAGCCTCGCTGCAGATGTGGCTATTTTGGGCATTTTTTGCCGCGTTCGCCGTGAAGGTGCCCATGTTTCCGTTCCATACATGGTTACCCGATGCGCACGTGGAAGCGCCGACCGCGGGCAGTGTCATCCTGGCCAGTGTGCTGCTGAAGATGGGGGCGTACGGGTTTGTACGATTCAGCTTGCCGATGCTGCCCGACGCGAGTCGCATAATGACGCCGCTGATGGCTGCGCTCTCGATCGCCGCCATCATTTATGGCGCGTATATGGCGCTGGCCCAAGTCGATCTCAAAAAATTGATCGCGTATTCAAGCGTGAGTCACATGGGCTTCGTGACCCTTGGCTTGTTTGTGATGAATCAAGAGGGCATCGAAGGCGCTGTCATGCAAATGGTCAACCATGGGATCACCACCGGGGCGCTCTTCCTGTGTGTCGGGATGATCTACGACCGTACGCACAGCAGGCTGATCTCGGACAATGCCGGCCTGGCGAAACCAATGCCTCGGTACGCGACATGCTTGGTCATCTTTTCCCTGTCGTCTCTCGGCTTGCCGGGCACCAACAGCTTTGTCGGTGAATTTCTGGTGCTCGTCGGCACATTTCTGTGGAGCAAAGCCGCGACCGCGATTGCGTCGCTTGGAATCATTCTCGCAGCGGTGTATCTCCTCTATATGGTGCAACGGGTCGCCTTCGGCACCCCGTCTGCGCGAGAATTGCCGCGGTTGCAGGACATTGACTACCGCGAATTTGGGACACTGGTCCCCCTTGTCGCGCTCGTCTTCTGGATCGGCCTCTTTCCTAATCCGCTGGTCAGCCGCATGCACGCGAGCGTGACCAACACGCTGGAGACGATGTCCCGAACAAGAGTCGCTCCGACATCTCATCCTTCCGCCACTCACCGTCCACCCGTCGTCTTGACCGCAACGGGTCACGCGCAGGCGGACCGGCCATGACGTCCTACGGGAGTGATCTGCTCGTCATTCTTCCAGAACTTATCGTCGTGGCTGCGGCCTGCCTCGTCTTTGTTCTGGATCCGCTGACCCCGCACTCACGAAAGGAACTCCTGGCCTGGCTCAGTCTCGGGAGCTTGGCCCTTTGCATCGGCTTGACCGGCGGACAAATCAGCGTGCTGAATCTCCGTCTACCGGCGTTCAGCGATCTGGTCGTCGTTGACGGCTACGCCCGCTTCTGGAAACTGCTGTTGTACGGTGTGACCGGCCTCACGATTCTGATGTCGCTTCCTTATCTCAAGGCCGAAGGACTCCATCTAGGTGAGTACTATGGCTTCATCCTCCTCGCCCTTTCTGGGATGATGGTCATGGTGTCCGGAGCCGATCTGCTGACGATCTATCTCGGCACAGAATTGATGTCCCTTTCGCTCTATGTCATGGCTGGACTCAAACGGGCGTCGCCGCGGTCACTGGAAGCCTCGGCAAAGTACTTTGTCCTCGGGGCCTTTTCATCAGGGCTGCTCTTATACGGCATTTCCCTGCTCTACGGTCTCACGGGCAGCACTCGGTTAAGCGCCATTGCCGACGCCCTGGGCACGAAAGGATTCGATGATCCTCTCCTCTTGATCGCCACCATTCTTTTGATCGTCGGATTCGGATTCAAGCTCGCCGTCGTCCCCTTTCACATGTGGACACCGGATGTGTATCAGGGCGCGCCGACGGCCGTGACGGCTTTTATGGCCGTTGCCTCAAAAGCCGCAAGCTTTGCTGCGTTTCTTCGGGTGTTCGTCGAAGGGCTCGGAGGATTGAGAGGTGATTGGTCAAATCTGCTTATAGGCCTCTGCGTCATCACGCTCGTGCTCGGCAACGTTGTGGCCATCGTTCAAACCAACATCAAGCGCATGTTGGCCTATTCAAGCATTGCCCACGCGGGGTATGCCTTGATCGGCCTGGTCGCAGCGGGGCGCGCCGCAGGAGAATCGGGAGGCACCTCCGGCATTGCCAGCGTGATGCTTTATCTGACCTTTTATGCCTTCATGACGCTCGGAGCCTTTGCCGTCATAGCCATGTTCCGAAAAGGAGGGCTCGAAGGCGAAGACATCGACGACTATGCGGGCTTGGCCAAACGCCAGCCGGTGGCCGCATTGATGATGCTGGTCTTCATGGTATCACTGGCCGGCATTCCGCCAACGGCAGGGTTTCTTGGAAAATTTTACGTCTTCATGGCAGCCGTGGAAGCGGGACTGAGCTGGCTAGCCGCCGTCGCGCTGATTTTTGCGGCGGTCTCGGCATATTACTACATGCGGGTGGTCATGTTGATGTACATGCGAGAACCGGAAGCCGCGGTCATTGACTCTCCGCACCTCGTGACCTCGCCGGCGCTTTCGATCGTCTTGGCTTGCGCCGTCGCCGGCGTTATCCTGCTAGGTCTCTATCCCAATCCAGTTGTCAGTCTTGCCATTCAGTCCGTCCTCATGCTCCGATAGCGTTCGAGCGCGCTGTAGTCGTGCATGACCACTCAACTCGTGCTAGGCTAGGGTGGCCGTTTTGATCAGTCTACGCAGTTGGAACTCATGCCGATGCTCATGTCATTTTGGCGCTTGCTTGCCGATCTGACCCGGTCCTTTCTGCGTCACGGGTGTGCCAGCCTGGCAGCTTCGTTGGCATTTTTTTCGTTGCTCTCACTGTTCCCACTGGTGTTCATGCTGCTGTATGGCGTCAGCTTCATCGTCAGCCATGAGGTGATCGGCGGACAGGTGTTGTTGAGCTTCCTCAAAGGGTTTCTGCCTACGCTCGGAGAACGGCTGGCCGTAGAGTTGCAGCGGGTCAGCGAGTTGGAAACTGTCCGATGGCTCGTATTTCTGTCCTTTGCATGGTTCGGCACGCTGGTGTTCTACGAACTGGATTACGCACTGAACGTCGTGTTCGACAGCACCTGGAAACGGCATCCGTTGATTTCCACGACAATCGCCGTCGCCTCACAAGGCGCCGTGGCACTTATGCTGGTGCTGTCGTATGTGGCGACGCAAACCGTCAATTTTCTCACCGCCTATGCGCCGCATCTCTGGGGATTGGACTTGATTGCGCTCGCGGCACACGATGTCTTTCTCACCTACACCCTTCCCTTTACGATGGCCTTTCTGACAGTGGGCGCACTGTACCGCTACGTTCCCCGCCGACGCCCGCAATGGCGTGAAGCCATGATCGGTTCATTGACGTTCAGTCTCCTGTGGGTGGCCGCAAAACTCATTTTTGTGACCTACAACGAATATGCAACCGTTTACACCAAATTGTATGGCTCCTTGCTCGAGGTGATACTCCTGTTGCTCTGGATCTACTATTCCGCTCTGCTGCTGCTGCTCGGCGCCGTCATCGCTCACGTGCTGCAACAACGGTCTCAGGCCTCCGCAGCCGGAAACTTCTCACCGGCAAGGATGGTTTCTCCATCAGCCCACGCCGGTGGCTGATTTCCGTCCTGTCGTCTTCTAGCCTTTTTCTGGCCCAGACCCCGCTTCGTCGCTAGAATGGACCCTCAATAAGGGGGACCTGTCATGCCCGAAGACATGGGGAAAGAGATGCTGATGCTGGGTGGGACCCTCATTGGGTTCATCGCCGCACTGCTGACAGTGATGGAAAAATTGATGGACATCCAACACCGGTTGACCTCGAAAAAGGAACGCAAGCCTTCCGTATCACATGAACGCCAGACACAGGATCCGCTGGCGACCATCGATTTCTTTTCTACCAAGCCCTTGCGCGGCACTTCGTATCTCCTGATGTACGAGACAGGCGTCATCGTTGCCGCCGGTCTGATGCTCAACTATGCAGGCTTGATGCTGAGCCGGCACCTCGACAGCATTCTGTTTCTCGATATGACGGGTACTGCCTTGGTGGCCTTTCTGCTCGGCCCATGGTGGGGAGCCATTGTCGCCCTGCTCTCGAATTCCGTCGTCAATTGGCTGCTGTTCCCCGAGTCGGGAGCGGATGTGGTGATATTCCCCTGGTCGCTGGTGAGCATGACGGGGGCCCTGTACTGGGGATGGATGGCCAGAGAAGCGGGGTTCCAAAAATACTTGCGCACGGGCAAGAGTACGGTTCTCTCCCATGCCTGGTTTCTGTCCATCTTCGGTGCCGGAGGTGCCGTCGTCATGAGTTTACCCGGCACCTTCGTGCAAGCAGCCTTGAACGAACATGCCACGTTCGCCTTGAATCCCGCCGTCGCAGAAACGCTGCATGCCAGGGTGCTAGAGTGGGAGCAGATGGTCCATCAATATCTCGAATCGGTATTCGGATTGACGTGGGGCGAGCATGTGGGCTGGTGGGTCGTGAACTGGTTTCAGAACTGCGTCCGCTACGTCCCAGACAAAACCATGAGCGCCGCGGTCGCACTCGTCGTCCTCAAGTACGGCTATCCGCTGTTCGAGCGGGAATTGATCCACGGCGGTCCCGATGGGGAGCGCCCCCAGGACGAACAGCTGTTGCCGTTGGTCTTGGGGTTGCTCTATGCGCCGTCTTTCGCCTCGCTGGTCAGCAGTGAGATGTACGGAGGCGGCGCCTTTTGGCCGATATGGACTCTGCCCTGGGTCGGGATCCTGGGGGGGTATTTCTACCTGCGATATTGGGGCGCTACGGCTTCAACGCTCAACGAAGCCAGGTTGCAACGTGCCGAACGCTATGCACGCGCGTTGAAGCCAATCGGGAAAGAGGCCTCCTATGAATTTTGCCGGCGATTAACCTTCATGACCCTGATCGCCAGTCTCCTGTTTGCCTTGTGCCTGCCTATCATTCTTATGGACTTTTATCGCGTGACGTTTAAGTTTTTCTGCGTCGTCTACGGATTTCTACTCGTGGTTCATCTCGTGCGTATCGCCATCGCCCAGAATATCTCGATTGCCCGCGCCGAATGAACGAGAAAGTGACGGCGCCATGCGGCGTCACGCTTTGTGCAGCTGAAGAAACCGCGCGACGGCGGACCCTGTGATCAGCCCCACCGGACGTCCGCCTTCCATCACCACCAGCCGATCGAAACCCGTTCGAACCATGTGTTCCATGGCCTGCATGATGGACCATTCCGGCTGAATAAACAGCTCCGGCGACGCCGATCGCATGACATCTGCGACCGTCCGCCAGGTCCATAATCCCTGAGAGATGGCCTGCACGTCTTGGACGGCGATGATGCCGACGACACGGCCCTCCTCAACCACGGGGAAACTGCCATATCCGTACGCGACGAAGAACTCATCGACAGCTGCTTGCAGGCTCAGTTGCGACGGAATCGTCACAACCGCTCTAATCATCACGTCCCGGACGGACGTGGCGTTCAGCGCAAAGCGTAGCGAGGCTTGTTTCCTGGTGCTCCAAGCCGCCCCGAAAAGGAACGCGCCGATAAACATGAGCCATCCTCCGTTACTTGCCGTCGAGGGATGAAGCATGCCGGAGATGGCTCCTCCGATGAGTCCAGCGCCCACACTTGCGAGCAGAACGCCAAATCCTAATCCCAACAGGGCCGCCCGGCTCGTCGCCCAATGAAAATCGCGGCCCCAGGCCCATAGCCCTGCTCGGAGTGCGCGACCGCCATCCAAGGGGAAACCGGGAATGAGGTTGAAGAGGCCCAGTTGGACATTGACAACTCCCAATAGTCCGCCCAACACGACAAAACCCTGCCCGCCGGAGGGGAGCGACAACCAGTCTGCCGCCACCGCTGTTCCCAAACAGAAGGCGCCGAGTGCAAAACTGACCGCAGGCCCGGCAATCGCGATCAAAAATTCGGCCTTTGGGCTCGGCGGTTCGGCCCGCATCTGCGCCACGCCGCCAAAGAGAAACAGCGTGATCTGGCCGATAGGAATGCGGTAACGCTGCGCGACGTAGGAATGTCCCAGCTCGTGCAAGAGCACGGAGAGAAAGAGCAGCAGTGCGGCCACCGCACCCATCCCCCAATACCGCGAGTCGGAGAGGCCGGGTAAGGCACCTGGCAGATATTCCGTCGCCAGGGTCCAGGTCACGAATACAAAGACGAGAAACCATGAGGCATGCACCCGGATAGGGATGCCCAAGGCTCGTCCGATTTCCCAGCTTGGCAGAGTCATGAGTGCACAGTACCAGCGCTGAAAACCAGCCGTCAATGTTTCACAACTCGATGACATTTTACGGATTTAGGCGGGCTGCGGTTCGGGTATACTAAAGGGCATGCGGCGAGTACACCTCGGGCTTGTGACGGTGCTGGCGGCGCTCACGCTGGCGGCTGCGACCGACGCTCGGGCACAGGTCATCAAGTCGGGACCTCCTGCCTGCCCGACGATCGCACTCACCTTCGATTTATGTCCGGTGAGAAAGGGAGCGGGGTACGACAAGGCGTTGATCGAGTATTTGATCGACCACAATATTCCCGCGACGTTTTTCATGTCCGGCCAGTGGATTGCCAAGCATGATCCGGAAGTGGAGCAACTGCTTGGAATCGCCTTTTTTGAAGTGGGGACGCACGGCGAGGTGCATGCCCATCTGCCCATGCACAATGCGGAAGAGCAGCGAGTAGAAATCCTGGGCCCGGTCAAGCTGCTCAGCGAACACTATGCGCACGACACGGTGCTCTTTCGTCCACCGTTCGGTGAATATAATGAGGTCACGGTCGATGTCGTGAAGGCCCTCGGCCTGCGCTTGGTCCAATGGAATATCGAATCCGGAGATCCGGATCCATCGCTCTCAGCCGAACACATTCTCGCGCGCGTTGAAAAACGGGCCAAAGCAGGCAGTATCGTCGTCCTCCATGCAAACGGCAAAGGGAAACACACCCGGCAAATCGTTGAACGGCTTACGGAGGACATCCTGCCGCGCAAAGGGCTGAAACCGACGACCGTCAGCGACCTGCTGTCGTGCAAACCCGTGAAGTGATGAGCGGCCGGTTGATCAGACCCATGCGGGCGGATGATTGCGACACCGTCATCACGCTGCTTGGCGATTCCGATCCCTGGAAAACGCTGGGGTACAGCCGGGAAGACTGGAAGGGGATTTTTTGCCCAACCCCTCAAGGCCGGGAATGCTTCGTCGCGGAAGCGGAGGGCCGAATCGCGGGCATTGCAATCGTGCGTCAAAAATTTCTGCTTGGCGATTACTTGGAGTTGCTGGGAGTCGCCGCCTGGGCCAGAAATCAGGGAGCAGGGAAGCAGCTCATCGGCCACGTCGAATCCTTGGTGTTCGCGCGAACGAAGAATCTCTTCGCCTGCGTATCCGACTTCAACAAGGGTGCCCGGGAATTTTACCGGAAGCAAGGCTATCACGAGATCGGTCCCATGCCGAACTTCTTGATTCCAGGTAGTGCGGAAATCCTTCTGCGAAAAACCGCCGGTCCGGCAAGAGAGCAGAGCCGCTAGTCATCGATCCTGTGTCGTTGCTAAGATTAATTAAAACTCGCCGTCCCTAAACGGGCTGACAACGATGGTCGACTGATGACTGATTTTAAAGTGACCAAACTCCTTCATACCAGGATGCGCGTGAGCGACATGGATCAAACGATCGCCTTTTATACCGGCGTGCTTGGCCTTGAGGTGCTGGAACGAAAAACGTCGCCTCGAGGCTCCCACCTGGCCTTTCTTCGAGTACCGGACAGTGAAGAATTGATTGAGCTCTGCAGTTTCCCTCCGAGCGGAGCCGTGAAGGTTCAACCAGATCTCGTGCACCTCGCCTTTCAGGTGGAGAATCTGGACCGCACGATGACAGCCCTGCAGCAAAAGGGTATCCCCATCACGGATGGTCCGACCACGACGTCTTCGGGGAGCCGTTTCGTGTTCATCGATGCGCCTGACGGGTATGAGGTCGAATTGATCGAGAGACCAGCGGGCGCGAAAATCGTGTAACGGGCGGCGCGATCCACCTCGACACCGGCATATTCACTTTCGCCATCTCACCACTAGGTGATCACACCTCTGGAACGATTCATTTCGCACTCACTATTGACCCATGCCAATTGACCAAGTACGCTCCCGCCCTGTATTTCTCTCGGTGCAATACCCCCAGGAGCTATGAAATGAAGAACGGATTTTTCCGCGGGCACGGCTTGGGAAACGATTATCTGGTGATGGACCCGAAGGAGCTGAGCTTCAAGCTCACGCCGAGCACGATTGCCGCACTCTGCGACAGGAACTGGGGATTAGGCAGCGACGGCATCCTGGCCGCTGCTTCCTCGACCAAGGCCGACTTTGGTCTGCGCATTTTCAACCCGGACGGCAGCGAAGCGGAAAAATCCGGCAACGGCCTCCGCATCTTCGCCCGTTATCTCCATGCGACCGGCAAGACGAAGAAGAAACATTTTACGGTGGAGA
>DASTQY010000179.1:0-2929 GCA_035761525.1 Nitrospira sp.
CCAAACAGTACGAAAAATTGTTATCGTTCGAGAAGGTCAAGCTCAAGTTTACTGAAGGGGCGCTGGGCGCTGTCGCTCGAAAGGCCTTTACTCAAAAAACGGGGGCACGGGGACTTCGGGCCATTTTGGAAGAAGTCATGCTGGATGTGATGTATGATGCGCCGTCACAAAAGCAGATCAAAGAGGTCTTCATCACTGAAGACGCCATCCTCGGCAAACACCCGCCCATCCGCATTTTTGAACAAGACAAGGACATAAGGACCGCCTGATCCCTTATATTTCAATCGCTTCAGTCTTACCGGCTCGGCTTCTGTCCGGGCCGGTTTTTTTACGATACTAGTAACCGATTCGAGCTTTTCCATTCGGGCCATCTGAGTTCGGTGCCATCACCTCACCCTGCGCAGAATCCCGCCTGCGAAACTCTCGGCTTTTACTCGACAAGATGAAAGGCTGCGCTATACTTGCCGAGGGTGAGCAAGAGGGAGGATCCGTGAAATATCCGGTGGTTTCCAGCCTGCGCCATAAGGGCAAGACGATCGAATTGGACTCTGCCAGGGAGATCATTACGCTCTACGGGATCAACGGAGACGCCATGGGGAATCTGTCGTGGGACTTTGTCATTGATCAGATTCTCGCCTACCGTAAACCACCTGCATCCCGAGAGGCGCGGACAGAGCCGCGGGTGACGCTCGCATTTCGTGTGAAGTTCAAAACGCCGGAAGGCCAGCAATTCGAGAGCCGGGCAGGGGGCATCGGGGGCGGCGGGCTGTTCATTGAGAGCCAGTCTCCACTCGCCGTTGGCACCAAGTTGTCGCTGGAATTTTCCCTGCCGGAGCGTGGGAACGAATGGCTCGCCGCTAAAGGGGTGGTCGCCTGGGTCTGTCCCAAGGCAGATCAATACACCTTCAGTCCGGGAATGGGCGTCCGGTTCACCGACATCGCCGCCGACATTCGCAACCGCGTACTCGAACTCGTGAAGTCCCTGCAGGAAGTCGGTCGGCCTGCCGCCTGACTGCATGAATGACTGCATGAACGCAAGGGCATTACATCACAACGTCCTTCAAGAAAGCGTGACAGCATGAAATTTCCGGTCATTGCGACTGCAGGTCATCAGGGAGAGACTTTGGAGATCGACCCGAGCCGCGAAATCATTTCTCTTCATGGAGCAAATGGCGCCTTGCTCGGAGCAGTGTCATGGAATGACGTCATCGAACGCATTGCGGCAGGCGATGAAGATATCCGCTTTGCGCATGCGCGCGCGCATGCACGCGCCCCCTTGGCCGTCAAAGTGAAATACACCACGCCTGAAGGCAAACAATTTGACAGCTTGACCGGCGGCGTCGGCGGCGGAGGCCTGTTCATCGAAAGCAGTCAGCCTTTGGCACCGGGCACTGAACTGTCCATCGAATTTGCCCTTCCAGATCGTCCCTGGGAAAAGCACAAAGCGAAAGCGAAAGTGGCCTGGACACGCAATAAGCCGGAACGCTTTCTGTTGTTCCCCGGCATGGGCGTCCAGTTCACCGATATCGACGAAAAATCGCGCCATGATTTGGTCGAATTGGTGGCCGCGCTCAATCGCTCCCGCGCAACGACCTAAGCTCCGCTTCGATCCACCTCCGCACACCACTATCCCGTTCTTTTGCTGCGGCAGCTTGCAAGACAGAGCGAGCGTCGATTCCGCGCACTTCTCCCAAGTGATAGGCCGCTTGAGCACGGACGGCGGGAGATGGATCCTGCGCGAGCCTTTGAATCAATACTCGGCCCGCCCGGACGTCGTCAGAATTGCCGAAGCACGCGACGGTTCCCTGCCGCACCTCTGCGTCCGAATCGTCCGCGAGTGGCAGCAGGGCCGACGCCACAGGACTCGTGTCCAGGGACTGCAAGGCGTGAACGACGGTGCGCCTCACCCGTACGTCTGCAGCCTGCGCGAGCGTGGTGATGACCGCAAGCTGCCGAGGCGAGGGTTCAATGTCACCGATGGCCATCGCGGCGGCTTGCCGGACATTGTCCGCCGGGTCTCGCAGTGCTTCAGTGAGTCCGGCGACCGCGACCTCATCCGCAGGGGTCGCCATTCGACCCATGGCCTGCGCGGCTGCGCCACGTACCAGCGGAATCGGATCGGTCAGCAGGGGCAGCACAGAGGGGACTGCGGTTCGATCGCCGATTTTACCCAGCGACTCGACCGCCGTCCGCCGCACCTCAGGATTGTGGTCCTTGAGCAATGCGGTCAAGAGTGTCTTGCTTTGGTCGGGGAGAGGCCCGGGTGCTTCTTGAAGACACCCCGCCAGCGTCAGACAGAAAAGTAGGAAGAGGGAAAGAGGGGAGCGGAGTGACAAGCTCCATTCATCCATGCGTCAGGCAGGTTTTGGAGGTTCGTCCTCCACGGCAGGCATTTCTCGAGCGGCCTCGATAGATTGCTGGATTTCCTTCTGCGCCGCGTCCATCTCGGCTTGAATGGTCCGCATCTCTGGATCAACTGAATTCCGCACGTCTGCCACCGCCTGCTTGAACGTGCGCAAGGCGTCGCCGAGACCTTCTCCAAGATGTTGCATGTCGGCCGGCGACACGCCACCCGTTGGTGTTGCCTTCGCCTTCAAAGCCGCCTGCTGAGCCTGCACGCGAGCCACGGCATCCTTGTTCACAATCGCCGACGGTCGTTTAGCCTGTGGTTTCTGCTGGGCCGAGGGCGGAAGAGGAGGGTACTGACCACGCATCATGGGTGTCGGGGCCGCTGCCCGCTCTTCCATCGTTGGCGGCTGAGCAACTCGAGCGGTTTGTGTCCCGGGTGGAGAGGCCGTCGGCCGGCCCGGTTGGGGCGCCTGTGGCCCCATATTATAGAGCGAAGCGGCCGTCGTGCCAGGTGTCAATTCGGGACCAGGTGTGTAGGGCGCAGTCGGCTTAGGAGCGGCTTGAGCAGTTGTAGCCGTGG